>DXBN01000169.1 GCA_019116505.1 Candidatus Enterococcus avicola
AATTTACGAAGAAGTAATTGAAAAAGGCCAGTCGCTTTCTTCTGGGGAACGCCAATTAATCGCCTTTGCTCGAACGCTAACTAAAAATCCAAAAATTTTGATTTTGGATGAGGCCACGTCACATATTGACACTGAAACGGAAAGTTTAATCCAACATGCGATGAATGTAGTAAAAAAAGGGCGAACCACCTTTATCATCGCCCATCGCCTTTCAACCATTCAACAAGCCGATCAAATTTTATTGTTGGAACAAGGTGAAATTAAAGAACACGGCTCTCATCAAGAATTACTGGCACTAGCAGGACAGTATGCTGAAATGTATCAACTACAAGCCAAATCAGCTCAAATTTAAAAGGAGTGATCTTCTAATGACTGTAACTATTCAAACAAAACGCCTTGTTTTACGCCCTTTGACCGTTAATGACGCCCCTCAAATGTTTCACCATTGGGCCAATTCTAAAACGGTCACGAAATATTTGACCTGGCCACCTCATACATCGATCACTCAAACCCAAGCGCGTCTAGCCTTACGTGAAAAAAGCGATGATGAAGATTGGGGGATCGTCATCCAAGCAACCGATGAGTTAATTGGCACTATTAATGTTGTTGAGGATAAACCCGAGATAAAAACAAAAATTATCGGATATGTAATCGGTGAGGCTTATTGGGGAGAAGGTTATATGACCGAAGCACTCGATGCCGTGATTAATTATTTATTCAGCCATACTACCGTCAATCGAATTGAAGCAAGCCATGATATTGAAAATCCTGGTTCCGGTAAGGTAATGCAAAAAAATGGCATGACTTTTGAAGGGATTTTACGCCAAGCTGGTCGTAATAATCGTGGAATCGTAGATATTGCGCTGTATAGCCGTCTGCGTGAAGATTAATGAAAGTGGATGTGGCTTGTGTCACATTCACTTTTTATTTTTGCTTTTAGCATCAATCTGCTACAATTGAGAAAATGAGAAAGAAGGTTATCCTATACAGAATTTCCTGAATTAGAAACACGTATCGCTTGGAACCAGCCCATATTCACCCATCACGAGACTTTTATTATAGCTTTTAGCTTATCTAAAAATCATGTCTCTGTATCACCTGAAGTCAAAACATTAACACTTTTTGCTGAGGCCATTGATCAAAGCGGTTATGAACGCACAAATAATCTTTTCCGTATCAAATGGACACAACTGATTGATAGAGAATTGATAAAAAAAATGATTGCCTTCAATATTGAAGACAAAAAAGATTATCATAAATTTTGGCGATAGACTAATAACTAAGGAAATGAGATTTTTTCTCAGTCCCTTAGTTATTAGTCTATGTAATTAAAAAAGAGCTCTCCTCGCAAAAGGAAAGCCCTCGGAAACGTTGCTATTACAACGTTTGTTAAGTCTAGAATTATTCAGCAGCGTTAGCGTCTTTAAGACCGTATTTTTTGTTGAAACGGTCAACACGTCCGTCTGCTTGAGTGAATTTCTGACGACCAGTGTAGAATGGATGTGAATCAGAAGTAACCTCTACACGGATTACTGGGTAAGTGTTACCATCTTCCCATTCGATTGTTTCTGCAGAATGTTTAGTTGATCCTGACAAGAATTTGTAACCTGTTGTTGAGTCTAAGAATACTACTGGATGGTACTCTGGATGAATATTTGGTTTCATAATATGTTTCTCTCCTTTGCCCTGACCCATTTGCTGAATCAGAGTTGATTGTCGATTTACAACAAGAATATCTTAACACGTTTCGTTTTCAGATGCAATTATCTTTTATTAATACGTTTCGTTATTTTTCCACCGAAGGCCACATCTTGGAATGCTTTTAAGAATTCTTGATTGTTTTTGGTCTTTTTCATCATTTGGATGAACTGCTCGGTAAATTCTAATGAATCACCAGTCATATGATTACGGATACGCCAAGTCTCTTCTAACTGTTCCGCAGACATTAATAAGTCTTCTTTTCTTGTACCTGATTTTTTCAAATCGATGGCTGGGAAAATGCGACGTTCTGCTAATGGACGTGAAAGTTGGAGTTCCATGTTTCCTGTACCTTTAAATTCCTCGTAGATGACGTCATCCATTCGACTACCAGTATCAACTAAGGATGTCGCTAAAATTGTTAAACTTCCACCTTCTTCAATATTACGAGCCGCTCCAAAAAAGCGTTTCGGTTTGTATAAAGCTGCAGGATCAATCCCGCCACTAAGCGTCCGACCACTTGGCGGCACAACCAAATTATATGCCCGAGCTAAACGCGTAATACTGTCCATCAAGATCACGACGTCACGTTTGTCTTCTACTAAACGCATCGCGCGTTCCAGTACAAGTTCCGCTACTCGTGTATGATTGCTTGGTTGTAAATCAAAGGTTGATGAGACAACATCACCTTTGACACTACGTTCTAAATCAGTCACTTCTTCTGGCCGCTCATCAATTAAAAGCACAATTAATTCGACATTCGGATGGTTTTCCGTAATACCATTCGCAATTTCTTTCAGAATGCTCGTCTTACCAGCCTTGGGTGGTGCTACAATTAATCCCCGTTGACCAAAACCAATTGGCGAAAATAGATCAATCATCCGTGTCGCCAAACGGCCCGAGTTCGTCTCCAAATTCATATGACGATTTGGATAAAGTGGCGTTAAAGCTGGAAAATGTGGACGTTCTTTGGCTTCTTCTGGTTCTTTACCATTAACTGTTTCAACATGCATTAAACCATAATATCGTTCGGATTCTTTTGGTGGACGTGCTTTTCCAGCAACTTTATCACCATTACGTAAGCTAAAACGACGAATCTGTGAAGAAGAAATATAAATATCTTCTGCACTTGGGCCATAGTTAATTGGACGTAAAAAACCATAACCTTCTTGACTGACGATGTCAAGAATGCCTTCCATAATAAAGAAGCCTTGCTTTTCAGCTTGTGCTCGAATCACCGCTAGCGAAAGTTCTTTTTTATTCATTTGACTATAGTATGGAATCTTAAATGAACGTGCATAAGCATAGACTTCTTTTAGTGTGCAGTGTTCGAGTTCTGCCATCGTTAAATAATCTTGCATTTATTACTCCTCTATCATTTTAATATCTGCTCCCATAGCAGTTAATTTTTCAATAATATGATCATATCCTCTTAAAATATGATCAACTTGACTAATTTTAGTCGTACCTTCAGCCATCAAGCCCGCAATGACTAAACTTGCTCCTGCACGTAAATCAGAGGCAACAACTTCTGCACCTTGTAATTGTGGGGTACCGTTTAAAATCATCATGTTGCCTTCAATACTTGCTTTGGCTCCCATGCGAACTAGTTCAGGAATGTGATTGACACGTTTTGGATAAATTGTGTCAATAATTTCTGAGCTACCTTGCGCTTTTAACATCAAAGGTGCCAATGGTTGTTGCAAGTCTGTCGCAAAACCTGGATAAGGGTAAGTTTTGACATTAATCGCTTTTAAATTTTTAGCTGGGTGAACATAAATACTATCTTCACCAATATCCATTTGAACACCCATTTCTTGCAATTTTGCAATGAAACTTTCTAAATGTTCATGAATCACATTTTTAACTAAAATACCATTACCGGCTGCAGCAGCTAAGGCTAAATAAGTACCTGATTCAATGCGGTCAGGAATAATTGAATGACGGCAACCATGTAATTCATCGACACCATCAATTCTAATTTCATCTGTACCGGCACCACGAATATTGGCACCCATATTATTTAGTAACGTAGCAACGTCAATAATTTCAGGTTCACGAGCAGCATTTTCAATAATTGTACGACCTTTGGCACGTGAAGCCGCTAGCATCACGTTAATCGTCGCACCAATTGAAACCATATCCATAAAGATACGTGTCCCAACTAAGCCTTTTTCATCACTGCGTAAATACATTGCACCATGCTCATTTGTTACTTTGGCACCTAAAGCTTCAAAGCCTTTAATATGTAAGTTAATCGGACGTGGACCTAAGTTACAACCACCAGGTAAACCGACGACTCCTTCGCCAAATTTACCTAACAAGGCCCCCATAAAATAATAAGAAGCACGTAAACTATTAATTTTACCAGTTGGCATTGGAATTGAAGCAATATTTGTTGGATCAATGATTAATTTATTTTCGTTAAAAGTGGTTTCTACACCCATAATTTCTAAAATCTCAATAAGAGAGTGGACATCTTGAATATCAGGAACGCCTTCTAAGGTAACCGGAGAGTTCGCTAAAATAGCAGCTGGAATTAATGCAACAACACTGTTCTTTGCGCCACTAATTGTTACTTCACCTGTTAATGGCTTGTTTCCTTGAATTACTAATTTTTTCATTTAATTCACCTATTTATTTCCAATTAATTATTTACAATCATTCCCCATTCTAGCATATTTTTATGAAAGAAAAAAGACAAGAGATTTTGAGCGGTTTAAAGACATTAAAAAAGACTTATCCGCGCGGACAAGTCTTTTCATTTCATTCAGTTAATTAAGCTTTGTTTGCTGAACCAAAGATTTCAATATGCTCTTCAGCATCTTTGATAATCGCTGCTTTACCAGCTGCTAATAATTTGCGAGGGTCAAAACCTTTACCTTCTAAATCTTTACCAGCTTCGATGTATTCGCGAGTTGCTTTAGCAAATGAAACTTGGAATTCTGTGTTGACGTTAACTTTAGAAACACCCATTGAGATTGCTTTTTGGATTTGTTCTACAGGAATACCTGAACCACCGTGTAATACTAATGGTACTTCTCTTCCAGCAGCTGCTGAAACAGCATCTGAGATTGCTTGTAAATGATCGAAAGCTAATCCAGCCCAGTTTTCTGGGTAAGCACCGTGGATGTTACCAATTCCACATGCTAAGAAATCAATTCCTGTACCAACCATTTGTACACATTCGTCGATATCAGCTAATTCGCCAGAACCAATGACTCCGTCTTCTTCTCCACCGATTGAACCAACTTCACACTCAACAGAAATACCTTTTGCGTGTGCTTTTTCTACAACGTCTTTAGCTAATTTTAAGTTTTCTTCAAATGGTAAGTGAGAACCATCAAACATTACTGATGTGTATCCAGCTTCAATACACTCTAAAGCTGCTTCATATGAACCATGGTCTAAATGAATTGCAACTGGAACAGTGATGTTCATAGATTCCATTAAATCTGTCACCATGTGAACAACTAATTTGTAGCCACCCATGTATTTTGCAGCGCCCATAGATGTTTGGATTAAAACAGGTGCTTGTTTAGCTTCAGCTGCTGCTAAAATCGCTTGTGTCCACTCTAAGTTGTTTGTGTTGTAAGCTCCTACTGCATATCCGCCTTTACGAGCTGCCTGTAAAATTTCAGTTCCTGATACTAATGGCATAATTAATTCCTCCTAGTTTTCACTAAACTTTTATTGTCAAGAATTTTGATTCCTAACTAACACGTTCATTTTAGCAAAGTTTCATTCTTTTTACTAGTCAAACAAGAAACTTTACTTGTTTTTTCATAATTCGTTTTACATTTTTATTCCTGTTTAATAAAGCTCCAAATATTGTTCACGTTCCCATTCAGAAACCGTTTGACGATAAGCTGCCCATTCCATACGTTTTGCTTCATTAAAGTTACCATAAATATGATGACCCAGTGCTTCGATCATGACTGGATCTTTTCGTAGTGCTTTAATGGCATTATGAATGGTTGATGGGAGATCATAGATTTGAGCGGCTTCACGTTCTTCCATTGTCATCACGTAAATATTACGATCCACAGCGGGTGATGGTGTTAACTCCCGACGAATTCCATCTAACCCTGCTTCTAATAAAACAGCCATTGCCAAATAAGGATTGGCCGTTGGATCAACCGAACGTAATTCTAACCGAGTCGATAATCCTCTCGCCTCTGGAATGCGGATTAAGGGCGAACGGTTATGCCCCGACCAAGCCACATATACGGGTGCCTCAAATCCTGGAACTAAACGTTTATATGAGTTCACCGTTGGGTTACAAACAGCAGTAAAGGCACGCGCATGCTCTAAAAGGCCTGCCATAAATTGATAGGCTATTTCACTTAACTGCATCTCACCGTCTTCATCGAAAAAGACATTTTTATTTCCTTTGAATAAGGACATATTACAGTGCATGCCTGAACCGGCGATTCCATACATTGGTTTTGCCATAAAAGTCGCATGCAAACCATGTTTACGAGCAATCGTTTTAACAACCAATTTAAATGTTTGAATATTATCACACGCCTCAACGACATCGGCATATTTAAAATCAATCTCATGTTGTCCCGGTGCGGTTTCATGGTGAGAAGCTTCCACTTCAAAGCCCATTTTTTCTAATTCTAAAACAATATCACGTCGGCAATTTTCACCTAAGTCAGTTGGAGAGAAATCGAAATAGCCACCTTTGTCATTCAAATCCATTGTAATCTCACCATTTTCATCCAATTTGAATAAGAAAAATTCAGGTTCAGGACCTAAGTTAAATGAGGTGAAGCCTAATGCTTTCATATTTTTTAGATTTCGTTTTAAGTTTCCACGAGGGTCACCTGCAAATGGCGTACCATCTGGATTGTAAATATCACAAATTAAGCGTGCGACTTTTCCATGTTCACTTTCCCATGGAAAAATTAACCAAGTCGATAAATCCGGATACAAGTACATATCGCTTTCTTCAATTCGTACAAATCCTTCAATTGAAGAACCATCAAACATCATTTTATTGTTTAATACCTTTGTTAACTGACTAATTGGTACTTCAACGTTTTTAATCGTTCCCATAATATCAGTAAACATGAGTCGTAAAAAACGAACATTTTGTTCTTGGGCATTTTTTTCAATTTCAGCTATCGTGTACTCTACTCTTGGCATAATTCATTCCATCCTCTATATTTTAGATTTTTACGCTTAAATTCTTGTATTTTTCTGGAAGGGGTTTGTTTGTGACAATCCACCTTGTGATAATATCTCATCATAAAAAATACGACGAACGTCATTATCCGTTAACTGTTGTTTTGCTTTTGTTTCATTTTCTACTTTTTTTAATTCATAAAGTTTTTTTATACCCGCCATATTCAAACCATCAGACAAATAGTCTTTAATCTCCAGCAAAACGTCAATATCTTTCAAAGAATACATGCGTCGATTGCCTTCGCTTCTTTCTGGATGGATTAAATCTTGTTCCTCATAATAACGAATTTGTCGCGCGGTAAGGTCGGTTAATTTCATCACTGTACCAATTGGAAAAACAGACATTGAACGACGAAGTTCCTTTTCTTGCATTGAGCATCCTACTTTCTTAAAGATTGATTAGATGACTATAAAAAAAATATACCAAGTCAAAAAGCAGTTGTCAACCATCTATGTTAGGTTTCCTTACATGAAATAAAAATTTTTTTTCATAGCTAAAAAAATGGCGTAAAAAGAACTCCTTTTCAACTATTTAGCTTAGAAAAATAAAATGGAGCAACTTCACTTTTTGGCAGTTTAAATCTTGTTGATTTTTGTTAGTAGAAATTTTTTCAAAAAAAAAACAGGACTGCGATTTTGACACAGTCCTAGTCTTATACTTATTTAATTGATAAATATCTTTTAGTTCGAAACAAGAGCAAAATGACTTTTACAATTTGCTCTCTTGATATTATTTTTTATTCCGTACTTTCCATACGACGAATCGCTATCGACTGTGGGAAAGCAAATCCTTTTAAGAAATAGACTTGTTCGTCTTCATTAAATTCAGAAGACAGCAACAACGTCTCCCTTTGCAGCTGATTTAATAGTTTTCCTTCATCGGGACCTAAGTTTAATGTGTAAGGCTGTAAAATTTCCATAATTTTTAATTTAATCGCTTGGCTTAATTGTTCTTTCCCACGTGTCGTTTTCGCAGAAATTAAAACACTCGGAAATAACGTTGGAACAAAGAGTAATGGATTGGCAATTTTATCTGATTTATTATAAATTGTTAAAACAGGAATCGCGCCTAAGTCTAGCTCCTCCATTAATTTCGTAACCGTTTCTTCATGTTGTTGTCGGTTCTCTGAACTAGCGTCGACAACGTGTAGTAAAAGATCCATCCCTTTACTCTCTTCTAGCGTTGAATGAAAAGCATCGATTAATTGCGTCGGTAAATCTTGAATAAACCCAACGGTATCCGTTAACGTCACCTCTAACCCTTCTGGTAAGCGCCATTTTTTCGTTAAAGGATCAAGTGTCGCAAATAATTGATCTTCCTCGAACGTTTGGGCTTGAGTTAAGATATTTAGAATCGTTGATTTTCCAGCATTCGTATAACCGATTAAACCAATCTGGAAAACTTCATTATCTTGACGTTTTTGACGCGTTCGATTTCTATGCGCTTCAACTTCTTTTAACTCTCTTTTGATAATGGTAACTTTGTTGCGGATATGACGACGATCAGTCTCTAGTTTGGTTTCCCCTGGCCCTCTCGTTCCAATCCCTCCGCCTAAACGCGAAAGCATTTTTCCTTGACCCATTAGTCGTGGCAATAAATATTCTAATTGCGCCAATTCAACCTGTAGTTTCCCCTCTTTTGAACGGGCACGCATCGCAAAAATATCTAAAATTAACTGAACACGATCAATCACTGCGATACCTAATTCATCGCCAATAATTTGACTTTGGCGCGGTGTCAATTCATGATTGAAAATCACTAATTGCGCTTCGTGAAGCTCAATTAATTGTTTTAGTTCTTCGATTTTCCCTTTACCAACAACCGTTTTACGATCAATTTGCGGACGCTTTTGACTTAACGAAAATACTACTTCCCCTTTAGCCGTCTTCGTTAAGTTTTTTAACTCAAGCATTGATTCTTCAAAATATTGATAGTTTATTTCGGTCTCAACGCCAACTAAAACGACGCGTTCTTGCATTTCTTCGCTCATTCTTCTTTCGCTCCTTTCAACCAGTTTTTAATTTCAAATTCAATTGTATTCACTTCGTTCGGTTTTTGAACTAAATCGAACCAATGAGGCTGCATCCGATTTCTAAACCACGTTAATTGCCGTTTCGCATAACGTCTGGAATGAAGTTGAATTGTTTCAATTACCGACTCTAATGAAACTTCGCCATTAAAATAAGGTTTAAATTCTTGATAGCCAATTCCCAAAGCGCCTTGACTATCTGGATGCTTTGTTAATAAATATCCGGCTTCTTCTTCTAGACCTTGATCCAACATTTGATGCACCCGTTGATTGATTCGTTGATATAAAAGTGCTCGTTGCGTTGATAAACCTATTAAAAAATCATCATACAATTTCTCTGGTTCTTTTTCCGGCATTAAAATACTTTTCCCGGTTATTTCAAAAACTTCTAAGGCACGAACGACTTTACGAACATTGTTTAAATGAATCGCTTGTGCAGCTAAAGGATCACGTTCTTTTAATAATTCCCACAGAGCCTCCTTACCATGCGTCTGCTCATAGGCTTCATATTTTTTGCGAACTTCCGGTTGCACATCGCTAGATTTCTTTCCTAATTGGTAGTCGTAGATGAGACTTTGAACATACAATCCTGTTCCTCCAACGATAATTGGCAACTTGCCTTTAGCTGTGATTTCGTCAATTTTTTGACGAGCATCTACTTGAAAGCGAGCAACCGAATAGGCATCCTCTAATTCACAAATATCTAATAGATGATGAGTAATCCCTTGGGCTTCTTCTGACGTTACTTTGGCTGTCCCAATATCCAATCCGCGATACACTTGCATCGAATCGGCATTAATCACTTCGCCATTAAATTTTTGCGCTAATTCAATACTTAACGCTGTCTTACCTACCGCAGTCGGTCCGACAATGACTATTATTTTTTTCATCTAATATCTCACTTTATTTTTCTTGTTATTGATTAAAATGTTTTTGAAAATAAAGACATGGGTTCTTTTGTCATTTTCTTCAATTGTATTTTGCGCTCATAAATCATCTCGGTAATTTTATCAGATAATTGCTCCATAATGACACGTCCACCTCGGAACGTATAGCCACCAATTGCAATTGTCTCTTCTGGCGAAAGTACCGCCTTACGCATCGAAATTTGTTTGAAAAATTCTTCTAAAAAATGATTAGGCAAATAAAAACTATTATGAGCGGCATAAGATTGTAAATAGACGTAGTCATCCACAGTAATATAACAATCATCAAATGCATCAAAACTTACATATTTATCCATCAGCAAGATGCGTTTTTCTAAAATTTCCATGACTTTTTGGTTCAGAGTAATCAGCGTTTCAATTTCGCGAACTTTATGCATCATCAGACGGTCTCTTTGTTCTCTTTGATGACGTAAACGCATATATAAGTAAAATGCTAACCCGACTAACAGGCCCCCGACAATCACACCACTTAGGCTTGCAATAAACATTGACATTTCAACTATCCACCCCTTTACTTATCTTTATTCATTCTAACATATTTTGATTTTTTTATTCAGTTTTTTTATTTGACCTTTATTGACCTTGGGGTTATACTTTATCTAGCTAAATAAAGATTTATTCTATTTAATTCACGGTAGGTGTGTTATGCTATTAGTGAAATTTAGCAAAATTAAAAAGGAGGATTATTTCCTATGAATTTAATTCCAACAGTCATCGAACAATCATCTCGCGGTGAAAGAGCTTATGACATCTACTCACGTTTACTAAAAGACCGCATCATTATGCTAAGTGGTCAAGTAACAGACGATTTAGCAAACACTATCATTGCCCAACTACTATTCTTAGATGCGCAAGATTCTGAAAAAGATATTTACTTGTACATCAATTCTCCTGGTGGTAGCGTAACGGCAGGTTTGGCTATTTTTGATACAATGAACTTCGTTAAAGCCGATGTCCAAACAATTGTAATGGGGATGGCTGCATCAATGGGTAGTTTCTTATTAGCGGCTGGTACAAAAGGCAAACGCTTTGCTTTGCCAAACGCAGAAGTAATGATTCACCAACCATTAGGCGGTGCTCAAGGACAAGCAACTGAAATCGAAATCGCTGCCCGTCACATTTTAAAAACACGTGATCGCTTAAACAAAATCTTAGCTGAACGTACAGGTCAGCCAATCGAGGTCATTGAAAAAGATACGGACCGCGATAACTTCATGTCTGCTGAAGAAGCAAAAGCATACGGCTTAGTCGATGAAGTAATGGTAACAAGATAATCAAAAGAACCACTCGCTATTTTATCGTAAGCGAGTAATCACAGACCGGATGTCAAATAAGCCAATATCCTTGTATAATCTGGATATTGGCTTATTTAGATTTTATTTCAGCACAAAGAAGCTGAACTTTAGGATCCCAAGGTAAAAACCTTGCAAGAGATTCCTGAGATAGA
>DXBN01000170.1 GCA_019116505.1 Candidatus Enterococcus avicola
TAAACGTTCTTTTGGTAAAATATCGCTCGCTTTTTCAAGCAGTTGATAAACACGTCCTTCATCATCTAAATGAGCAGTTTTACTGGAAAGAAGCCCGAGTACAACCTCAACTTCTGGACGGTCCTTTAAAACGGATAGAGCGGAAAGTTCACCTGCGCGTTCATCATCCCATTCCAAGAAGAAACGGTCGTAACGTTGATCACGTAAGAATTTTTCAGCAATGGATTCATAGCTACCGCCAGCCGCATGCCGACTTTCATAATTTCCGCGACAATTATGTGTCCATACTTTTAATCCGAGTTCATGCGCAAAATCGGCCACATTGTTATTGATTGCGATAAAAGCATCAGCCAAGTCTTCTAAACCATTGTTTCCAGCAGTGAAGAAGCTTTGTTCATTATCTTCAGAAAACAATTCCCATAAACAGTCGTCAAATTGAATGATTTGACCGCCCGCGTCTTTGTATTCGACTAAAAATTCCTTGTAAGCTTGAATTAAACCTTCTTTTAAGGCATCTTGTGTTTTGTAAACTTGGTCTTCACCGTAAATTTGATTCATAACCGCTAGCTCAGTATAGGCGTGAGCGGCACCCCAAACCGTGATTTTAACGGGATGATCCTCGGCCTGTGCTTTTAATTGTTTAAATAAAGTAATAAAATGATGATTTTTACCTGAAAGAGGTGTGGTAATCCGAATGCCAATATCTTTACGTGTTTCATAAATACCACCATCGAAATCTTGGAAAGTATACCCGTTATCTGCGATAAAGCGTTCGATGCCTTCAAAACCCCAAACAAAATCTAAATGCCACATTGATCGAGAGTATTCACCATCGGTAATGACAGGAATCTCTTCGGCAATTTGTTTTTCAATAATTTTAGCAATTTCAGTTGTTTCGGTTTCTTGATACCCACTGAAATCATTATAAAATGGATATTGAATATCATCGCGTGCTTCAATTTTATTTTTATAGTCTAATAAATTTGTTGGACGTAATAAAGACCCAACAAGTTGGAACCGTTCTTTAGCCATAGAAATACCCTCCAATATAGTTGAAATAATTTGATAGCCTTAGCATACCAAATATTCCACAGAAGAACTTATACTTATTAACATCATCTAGCTATAGTTTTAAACTATATCTAGATGATAAAAAAGCCTGGAAAACGACTTGTTAGGCACGTTTCTCCAGGCTTTACTCATTTAAACTTTTCGAGAGTCATTAAGGCTAAAATATTGATAGAGTGGGCGTTCGCTGCATTGGAACATTTCTTCAATCGTTACAAATTCATAGCCTTGCTCCTTAAGATTATCTATGACGGTGGCTAAAGCATTGGCTGTCGCTTCTTGAATATCATGCATTAACACGATTCCCCCAGGATGTGAAGTTTGATTCACCATTTGAATGACAGACTTGGTATTTTTTGTTTGCCAGTCTAAAGAATCAATGTTCCATTGGATAACAGGTTTTCCGATTTGTTTAGCGACATCGGGATTAACTGCACCATAGGGTGGGCGAAAGGTGCGTGGTAAAATTCCCGTGGCATTGAAAATCGCTTTATCTGTATCACGGACCTCTCTGACGACTTGTTCTGCAGTTAAGGCAGTTAACTGTGGATGAGAGTATGAATGGCTTGCTATTTCATGTTCATCCTTTTGAATTTGATTCACGATTTCTGGATATTCTCTCGCATTTTGTCCTAATAAGAAGAAAGTCGCTTTGACGTCTTTCTCAGCTAATACTTTAAGAACTTGTGGTGTGGTTGCGGCACTAGGGCCGTCATCAAAGGTTAATGCAATATATTTTTTATTCGGGTCAAGAGCAGGCGCTTCTTCTTTAAAAGCGGCTGGATTGACTAAATCATTTTGAATAAATGGTCGAATTTTATCGTAAGGTAAAGTGATTTTAGAAACGCCGGTATCATTTTTTGGCAGTGTTATTTTTAGTTCATCGGGTGTATAAGTTATTTTTGATTCCCAATTAATAATTGGTAGGTTTAAGACCGCATCGATAATCTTTTTAGGTTCTTTCGCTTCATCTAAAATTTGTTGCTGAATAACTTGGTGAATACCTAATAAATTGGCTTCTTCTGCAATTAATTCTTTACTTGTGACCGGTTTACCTGTTTTTTGATTCATATACATGGGTGCCCCTTTTTCGGTGGCCACTTTATCAAAATTATTTTTATCGACTTGCCATTGATAAGTGTCAACTTTTATATGATAGGCGCCCAGTTGTTCTGTAAAACTTTCTGTACCCAACCCGGCAATTAAAACAGTAGGATGTTTTGCTTTTTGTTTATCGGCAATTTGCTCAATCATTTTTTTTGATTTCTCATTAAAATTGGGAATTGGAAAGCCTTTGTCTTCTTTTGGTTGGTAAATGATTTCAGTGATATTTCTTTTTTCGTGAATCTCTTCTGTTGTTTCAAAGCCGCTTTGAGCTTGTAATTTTTGAGTACTCGCAATTAGCGCTTGTTTTTCGCTAGCAATTCTATCTTTTAGCGCTTGCTGTTCAAAAAAATGCTTAACAAAAAATCCTGCTGTAAGAGTGATCAGTACTAGAAATAGCGGGATTCCAATACGGAAAAGCCATTTTGAGCCACTTTTTTTCTTTTGAAGAGCGCGAAGCTCGCTTCGTGATTGAATTGGTTTTTGTTCGTTCATTGGAGCACCTCGACTTTGTACATAGTTATTAATAATGTAACATTATTAATATATTTTCTCAATTAAACGTAATCAAATTTAAAAAAACTTCTTCAGTTTTTTTATCTGAAGAAGTTTTTTAGACTGCTAAAAGCCAATAGATTTATTTTTCGATTTTAGTCATACCGCCCATATAAGGAACAAGTACTTCAGGGATAGTAACGCTGCCGTCTTCGTTTTGGTAGTTTTCAAGAATAGCTGCAACTGTACGACCAACTGCTAGGCCAGAACCATTTAATGTATGGGCGTATTGGATTTTTCCATCTGCATCACGGTAACGAATCATGGCACGACGCGCTTGGAAGTCCTCACAGTTTGAACATGAGCTAATTTCACGGTAAGTGTCTTGTGCTGGAATCCAAACCTCAAGGTCATATGTCTTAGCTGCTGAGAAGCCCATATCGCCAGTTGAAAGTGCCAACACACGATAAGGTAATTTTAATTTTTGTAAAATACTTTCGGCATCAGCTGTCATTTTTTCTAGTTCATCATAAGACGTTTCACTTTTACTTAGTTTCACCATTTCCACTTTATTAAACTGATGTAAACGAATCAAACCACGAGTGTCACGTCCTGCGCTACCAGCTTCTGAACGAAAAGCTGGACTCAAAGCGGTGAAATAAATCGGTAAGTCTTTTTCGTCTAAAATTTCTTGACTATGATAATTTGTCAAAGGCACTTCAGCGGTTGGAATTAGTGTTAAGTCTGTGTCCGCTAATTGGAAGACATCTTCTTTAAATTTTGGAAATTGACCGGTTCCAAACATTGCTTGGCTGTTAACAGCATAAGGCGTTAACATTTCTGTATAACCGTGCTCATCAACGTGTTGATCAAGCATAAAGTTGTATAAAGCTCTTTCTAAGCGTGCCCCAGCGCCTTTGTAGAAAACAAAGCGGCTACCAGAAACTTTTGCGCCACGTTCGAAATCTAAAATATCTAAGTTTTCTGCGACTTCCCAATGAGGCTTCGGTTCAAAATCAAAGTCTCTTGGTGTGTCCCAACGACGGATTTCGACATTATCTTCTTCATCTGCACCTAATGGCACACTATCATGCGGCAAGTTCGGTAGAGTCGTTGCAATTTCTTGCAGTTGTGCATCGATTGTTAGAATTTGTTGATCGATTTCTTTAATCTTTTCACCAACGATTTTCATTTCGTTGATTTTTTCAGAAGCATCTAATTTTTCACGTTTTAACTGTGCGATTTCACCAGAAACATCATTGCGGTATTTTTTTTGTTCCTCAGTCTGAACGAGTAGCGCACGACGTTGTTCATCTAGACTAATAAACTTTTTTAAAACATCCGCCTTTACACCACGAGATTGTAATTTTTGTTGAACGAAATCAAAATTTTGGCGAATCATTTTCATATCTAACATTTTATACCCTCCTATAAATAGTAAATAAAATAAAAAAAACTATTCCATCCCACGCTAATAGCTTGGGACGAAATAGATTATTCGCGGTACCACCCAAGTTCGACAAACTGTCGCCCTTGTATCTCTTGTAACCAAAGAGTAGGTCTTTCTTTCAAAAGAAGCAATAAAAGAATTGGATTCTGTGTTTGACTATACTGATTCTCACCAACCATCAGCTCTCTACTTATATAGAAGAAACACATACTAGATTCTCTGCTTAATAGATATATTTTGTTTTAGCATAGCGGAAAACCAACCTTTCGTCAACTATTTATCGCTAATTTGACTTTTCTGCTGAATTCCAAGTGGTAAGTGAATGATAAAGGATGTCCATTGTTGATTCGACTTGGCATAAATATAACCACCATGAAGGGCAATGATACTTTGAGCAATGGCTAAACCTAACCCCGATCCACCTGTTTCTTGTGAACGAGACTCCTCCACGCGGTAAAAACGATTGAAAAGGGCATCTAAAGCATGCTTTGGAATCATTTTTCCATTATTTTTAACGGATACAACAACTTCTGTTCCAATTTTTTCAATTGTAATCATAATTAAGGTTGCGTTTTTACCATATTTTAACGCATTGGTTATTAAATTATTAAATACCCGAACCAGTTTATCGGTATCACCGGTCATTAAAATTTGTGGACAATCTGATTGAACTTGAATTTCGACAGATTTACGAGAAGCTTCCAACTCAAACTCAATCGCTAATTGTTCCAAGAGTTGGACCATATCAAAGGTCGTTGTGGTAATGGGTGTATCCGGCTGTCGAACTTTTGTATATTCAAAGAGATCTTCGACTAAAGATTTCATTTGTTTCGCCTTAACGTAAGCGATATGCGTATATTTTAATAAATCTTCTTTAGAATGATACTGTTGATCTTCAATTAAACCTAGATAACCAATGATAGAAGTTAAAGGTGTGCGAATATCATGACTAACATTGGTAATTAGCTCGTCTTTTGATTGTTCAATGCGACGCTCTTCTTCAATGGCAGCCACGGTACTGTCAACAAGACCATTTATGTTTGAGACTACCCGATTTAAATCACCACGTAATTCGAAAGGAATCCGGTGGTCGTAATTGCCTTCAGCAATGTAATGCAATTCCGAAATGATATGACGCAATTGCATTTGACGGTAGCGGCGAATAATTCGCCATGAGAGAATGAACGCATCTAATAGTAAGAAGAGAGGAAGTAAGATACTTTTACCGCTTAAAAAGATGGTGGAATTAAAATTACGTACAAAACTATTGCGTGACTCAAAAATGGCATCATTTAGAGAAGGAGAACGATCTACAATAGAAGAAAACAAAACAATGATCGAAACGTTAATTAATAGTAGTAAGATAATTGTAATGATTCCTTCTGCAAACAATTCGCTAATTTCTCTAGAAGTTAGCGTAATTCGTTTCTTGTTTTCAAAGCTATTATTTGGCATCGATTTTATATCCAACTCCCCATACTGTTTGAATGATCTTTTCACCATCGGTTGCTTCTTCAATTTTATCGCGTAAATGACTCACGTGAACCATAACTGTTTTAGCAGAAACAACACTTTCTTGTTTCCAAACACGTTCAAAAATCTCATCTGCGCTAAATACGCGATTTGTATGTGAAGCAAGTAAGTATAAAATCCCAAATTCAAGAGCGGTTAATTGAATGGCAATACCATCAACAGTCGTAACCTCATGTGAATCACGGTTGATAATTAATGAACCGACCTCTAAAATCTCTGGTTGATTTTGTTCAGAAGACATTTTTGTTCTGCGCAAGAGTGATTTTACACGAGCCATGACTTCTAATGGATTGAAAGGTTTTGTGACGTAATCATCTGCACCGGCTACAAGTCCTTTGATTTTATCCATATCCGTTGTTTTTGCAGTTAACATAATAATAGGAATCTGAGAATCTTCTTTACGAAGAGTTTTAACAACTTGCATGCCGTCTAACTCTGGCATCATGATGTCTAGAATAAGTAATCCTA
>DXBN01000171.1 GCA_019116505.1 Candidatus Enterococcus avicola
AAAGCCGTGCCTGCGGAAAGCATCCACCTGTAACGGAATATACAGTCAAGTACACATTTTGATGAAGAGTCACAAATCGAAAACTGAATTGTTCGTTATTTAAAGCGGCGAGGCGATTACAATTAGTGGAACAAATATAAAGATGTTATCTTGAATCTCAAAAATGATAGTAAGGTAGGAGAAGGAAATGAAAACTCAACTGTCAAACTATATAAAAATTGGCACTTCAAAACAATTTATTTCTATTTTTGGTGAAGATAACAATCTGCCTCTTTTAGTGTATTTGCATGGTGGTCCAGGTGATGCGGCTTTACCACTGATTTATAAATATAACTCAGAACTTGGAAAAACGTTTAATGTTGTAGTTTGGGAACAAAGAGGGGCTGGAAAATCTTACTATCCATTTTTGAAAGAGGAACAAATATCTATTGAAACTTATATAGAAGACCTATACAGTTTAATTCATTATTTGTTAGAAACGTTTAAACAAGAAAAAGTTTACCTTTTAGGGCACTCGTGGGGAAGTGTACTAGGCTTAATTTTCATAAAAAAATACCCACAGCTCGTACATAGCTATTTTGGATGTGGTCAAGTAGTTAACATGAAAAAAGGATTGAAGTGTCAATATGATTTTGTACTGAAAGAAAGTCAAGAACAAAATCGAAAAAAGATTGTTCAGCGATTGAAAAATATTGACCTTTCATTGACCCAAAAAGATTGGTTAAACGATTTATTATTTATTACTAAATTAGTGGTTCGATACAAACATTCTTTATACGGAAAAAGTAATTACAACCAACTGGTAAGGGATTTCATTTTTTCATCAAAGTACACACTTAAAGATTTAATCAATCGCGAAAAAGGAAGTCTACAATCTATACAATATTTGTGGCAAGAGCTCATGGAAATTGATTTTAGTGAATACAAGCGTTTCGATGTCCCTATTACATTTTTTGAGGGGCGTCATGATAGGCATGTTTCTTCTTCATTAGTAGAGGATTACTATCACACAATAAAAACGACAAAAAAACTCATTTGGTTCGAAAATTCAAGTCATTTTCCCCAGTGGGAAGAGCCAGTCAAGTTTAATCAGTCCTTGATAAGTATCAAAAAGCAGAATTAGTTTTACAGGCTATTGATTTCTATAACGTCTGTAATATACGTAAGAAGTGTTCCCTATTCTAATTAATTTTAGAGCGATTCTTGTTCAAGAAAAGGGTGCGATTGGTGAAGAAAAAAGGGTGGCGAAAGCTACTCTTTTTTGTTTTCCCCTTTGTTTTAGGGTTGAGGTGAAGGCGGGTTTGATTGCGTAAATTTACATTGAGTAATTGAGAGTTTACGCTCGGAAGTGCTGGCGGTTTGTCGGGGCATAATGGCAAATGCAAGCCGGAAAAACTGAAACTTCGTTTTAGGTTTATCGGCTTGGCGTGAGCCGAACCCCCGACAAATTTTTGAAAGCAAGGAGGAAAGGTGTGGAGATTTTTTGAGCGAACTTCTCGAAAAATACTACCCGATCCTTGCTTTCAAAAAAGCCTTTTGGGTGATGGAATGGGAGAGAAATTACACACTTGCGAGAATCAGCAAAGGTGAAAAATGCTTATCTGTTACTAGAAAAAAACAACGGCTGCAGGCGGCGTTTTTTTTGTTTTTGAAGTTGGGGGAGCTGTCACGCTAGAGTGACAAACCCTTGCATTTACCCTCGGAGAGCCTTTTTATTGTGCACATGGAGCGTAGCAGAGTGTCACAATACAGAAAAGGTTACTTTGTCAAAGTAACAAACTGTTTACTTTGTCAAAGTAACAAACTGTCTGGTATACTCGTAGCAAATGAGGTGATTCGTCATGAGCATGTCTATTTCTCTCAAAAAGGCGACCAACAAAACCAACATCAAACACAATAACAGAACAATGAGTGAAAAGGAAAAAGAGCGAAATCCACATATTGATGAGTCACGTTCTGACGAAAATAAATACTTGGTTCAAAAAGATTTGAAGGAATTGTATCAAGAAGAATTTGGCGGGGCGTTAGAAGATTATAATGCGAAACAAAAACGCAACGATCGAAAAATTGATGATTATTACAAGCACATTGAATCCAGTAAAAAAACTTCTTTGCAACAAGAAATGATTGTTCAAGTTGGAGATTCAAATGATTTTTTTAATAGTGCAGATTATGAAAAAGGCAACGAAATTTTATTGGAGTGGTTTGAAAAGTTTGAGGAACGAAACCCGAATTTAAAAGTTTATAATGCGGTGATTCATAACGATGAAGCAAGCCCGCATTTGCATTTGAATTTCGTACCTGTTGCCAGTGAGTACAAACGAGGGCTTGAAAAACAAGTGTCTTTTGACAAAGCCATTACCCAGCAGGATTCGACGTTGGATAAAACTCGGCCATTTGATGACTGGAGAGAAAAAGAGGTTCAATTACTAGAAAAATTATTAGTTGAGCGTGGTATTGAACGGAAATTAGTCGGCACGAATGAATATAAAGATGTGAACGAATACAAGGAAAAGAAGGACCTGGAGCAAGAGATTGCGTTTCTCGAAGGGAAAATTGACAAGAAGAAAAATGAACTTGTAGCCATAAGTGAAAAAGTGCCCGATAAAAATCTCAATCTCAAAACAAAGCGTAAAGAAACTAAAACTGAAGTTATTCAGACGGGTTTATTTAAAAAAGAAAAGGTCCAAAAAGAAACAGGGAATTATATTTTTACACCGAAACAGCTCAATGAACTTGAAAATATAGTAACGGCTGCTGTTGCCGTGAAAGAAGATTATCGGCGTTTGCAGGGTACGGATCTTGTAGAAGAAAATAAAGAGTTGCGTGAAGCCGTGTACCAAAAAACCAATGAAAATTTCAAGTTGGAAAAGGAAAATCAATCCCTTAAAACTGAAAACAGGGATTTAAAAGCCCACATAAGCGATTTAAGAGCTGAATTCGGTTGGCTATATGAAAGTGCTAAAGACTTTTTTAGAGAACGTGCAGAGAGCGTGAGGGCGTTTAAAAACGATTTTAGGGAATTCATAGACGTAGTGAAGAAGAATATCACTGGAAGTGAATTTGAGCGCCTACATAAGCGTGAATTGAGGAAGGAACGAGAGAAGGGGTTGGAAAGATAAAAAAAGAGCCGATTTTCCTTTTTGGGAGAATCGGCTCTTTTTATGTTTTTTTGCTCTTAAATTTAAGGGTTTTTGAACGAGTTGGAAACGAGTTTCTTCTCTCTTGATACTATACCCTACTATTTCCGCACTTGAAATGGTGGGGTTAGTCGGTCTTGGCTCTTACTCCCACAAGGGTTTTCGGGTTTCAAAAAGTTCGATTTCTTGTAACGTATTTATAAAAAAACTTGTCTCCTAAACTCCTAAAGTGTTATGGTTGAGTCACGACAAAACAACCAACAAAAAGGAAAGGGGACAAGTCACTTTTTTTTATTCACTTTTAAAAAAATATCTACTGTGACTTTACAACATCTATGACTAATAATCAAGAAGGAAATCTTCCCAAGTCTTCACTTAAAGGTACTGTGTTGGGAAAAGAACTGTTTGAGAAATACACGCCGAAAAAAGATTTAAACAGAAAAGCGGCGGATTACATGGAAAAACACGTCTCTGTAAAAACAATTAACCGTTTTGAAACGTGCTCTAGCTGGTTCCATCATTTGACCAATAAAGAAATGAGCGTGAAACGATTGCATAAAACAGATGCTTGCGGGAATCGGTTTTGTCCAATTTGCACATGGAAAACGGCGAAAAAAGACGCAATCAAAATTTCAATTATGATGGACGCAGTGAAGGGAATCGATGACAAAGAGTTTTTGTTTCTTACTTTGACTGCGCCGTCTATTAGTGGTGCTGAATTGCGTGACGAGATTGATAGATTTAATAAGGCGGTTAACCTTTTATTTAAGCGGAGAAACGTTCAGCGTGTCGTGAAGGGGTACATACGAAAACTTGAAGTGACAACTGACCAAGAGAAATTAATTACCGAAAAATTATATAAAAGGAAAAAGGATTATTACGATTTACGAGGTTTGAAAGTCAATGATCCAAACCCGACATACGAAACTTACCACCCCCATATGCACATTATTGTAGTGGTTAATAAAAGCTATTTTGGCGGTAGTCGTGATTTTATTAATCAGGCTGAATGGCTTGAAATGTGGCGCAGTTCCATGAAAGATAATTCGATTACACAAGTTGACGCTCGGAAGGTTCACTCTACAAAGTCGGGCAATTCAAAAGCGGTGCTTGAAATTGCAAAATACTCGGCAAAGGGTAGCGATTTATACCATAGTGAAAAAGTTTTTGACACGTTTTATAGGGCGCTCAAAAGTCGACAGCTTATTGTTTATTCGGGAATTATGAAAGACTATGCAAAGAAGTTTAAAACCGGTGATTTGGATGGATTTAAAGAAGTGAACGAGGACGAATATACGCATTTGCTCCAATCAGTTTGGCGAGGGTCAGGGTATGACAGTAAATTGCGCGAACTCACGCAAGCGGAACTTGAACTCTATAATGAGCGTGCAAAATTCATTGAAGAAAGTGACGAGGTGGAATGATGAAAGATAATAATACACTTTTTGGCTTTCACGTTAAAAGTAAAGACGGGGAACCATTGAAACTACATCCTAAAAAATATATATGGCATATCCCTAAAAGGTTACGCGGGTTAGATATTCGACCAGGCGATATCGTTGGTATCAGAAAAACAAAAGCACCTATTTTAGTGGCGGAAGTTTTTCGGGAGGATATAGACGATACAGGAAAATATTATAAATCAATTACATGTTTGTATGAAAGAGCGCCTAAGAAAGAGTAGTGATTGCTACTCTTTTTTTATTTTTCGAAATTGCCACCACTTTTTTTGTTGAGTCGCTACAAGTTGGTTTTTA
>DXBN01000172.1 GCA_019116505.1 Candidatus Enterococcus avicola
CATTATCTCAAATTTATAGAAAAAAACGTATAGGAAAAAACGAACTTGGAACTTGTAAATGAAGAAAAAAAACTACATAAAACAAATTTCGTTTTATGTAGCCAAAGTTATTTAACTTTTTCAGCAGCTTCCTGATTAGCAGCTCTTTTTCTTTTGGATTTATTAATCTCTTTGTCCCGAAATCTGAAAAGTTACTAGTTTATGGGATTATACATCCGTAGAAACAAAGAGAGGATGATTCAGAAATGATAACTATGGTTTTAGCGGAAAAACCAGATCAGGCTAGGGAATATGCCAAAGCGCTTGGTAATTCTGAAAATCACCACGGAACACTGGTAATTAAGGAAAGTCCCTATCTTGACGGAGAAATCCATATTGTCGCTGCAAGAGGGCACTTACTAGAATATGATTATCCAAAAATTGATTGGAAAATGGAGAATTTGCCCATAACAAATGTTGATTTAAAGCTGCGTCTGAAAAAAGGTGATGCAGATATATCACGACGATTTAACGCTATCAAAAATGAAGCAAAAAAAGCCGATGAAATCATAATTGGAACTGATGCTGATCGTGAGGGTGAACGAATTGCTTATACGATTTTATCTAAAGTTCCTGGTGCGTTGAATAAAGCTAAAAAAAGACTTTGGATCAATTCATTAACAACAGAGGGGATTCGGAAATCCTTTGGTGAATTGAAAGAAGCTTACGAAACTAAAAATTTTTATCATGAGGCAGAAGCACGATCTCAAAGTGATTGGTTTGTCGGATTTAATCTTTCACCCTTAGTTACGTTGGATTTACAGAGTCAACATCGATTAGATAGGAAAAAAGGAAATGCAATGAGCGTTGGAAGGGTTCAAACACCTACAGTGGGACTAATTTGTGCCAATGATCAAGCAATCAAGGATTTTCAATCTCAACCATATTGGAAACTTGAGCTTTTTGATAGTGACCACGAAATAAAATTTGTTAATGAAACAAAATATTTCGATAGAGATGAGGCACAAGCAGTGTTGGATCGACAAACGAATGAGGCCCAGGTTGTAACCGTTGCTACAAAGTTGGTTGAGAAAAACCCGCCAAAACTTTTTGATTTAACTTCTTTACAGGCATTCTGCTCAAAAAAATGGAAACAGGATTCTGCTACTACACTAAAAATTGTACAGGGCCTTTATGAAAAGAAATATCTAACGTATCCCCGAACCGATTTGCCCTATATTACTCACTATGAGTTTGAATACTTAAAAAAACATGTGCAAGATTATCAGAATGTACTTGGTATAACGATTGATGTTGTTCACCCGGAGCCGCGAAAAGAATATGTAAATGACAAAAAAGTAAAGGAACACTTTGCAATTGTTCCTACTGAAGTAATTCCTGATTTAGTAAAGGATTTATCATCAGTTGAAAGACGAGTATATGAGGCTGTAACCAAGCGAACATTATTGATGTTTGAGGGAAACTATACGTACAATTCGACGGTTGTTACTGTTGTCGATAATCAAGTGGAATACACAACAAATGGCATTGAAGTAGTAGAGTTAGGTTATAAAAAATTTGAATTAACTGAAGATAAGATGGATCAAGCTTTACCCAAGTATGTTGAGAACCAGATTCTGAACGTTAACACCAGCATAAAAGAAGATAAAACTAAAGCGCCTAAACGTCTGACAGAATCAATATTGATGGGAAAAGTTTTCCTAAAATATGGACTGGGCACACCGGCAACACGAGCTTCGATCATTGAAAATATCCAACGTCGTGGCTACGTAACAAAAAATAAGAAAACAGATGAACTATTTCCAACAGATCGAGCTTTCCTATTGGTTGAATATTTAGCTGATAATGAGTTTGTCAATCCAGAAACAACTGCTAGTTGGGAGTATTTTCTATCCAAAATAGGGACGGGAGAATTGTCACAAGAGGTTTTTATCGATGCGATTAAAGAAAAAATTGAAAAATTCGTAAATGAAGCAAAATTAAAAAATACAACATTAAAAACGGAAAGAACAGGAGAATAGAAAATGAAAATTGCAGGACGAGTTGAAAAAGCTGAACTAGTTAAAGTTGGTGAATGGGGAGAAAGTATGCTTGTTGTCACCATTCAAAGTTCCGAAACCACGTTTGTCTTTCCAATGGAAGTGAATGACATATCTCATATTAGCATTGGTGAAATGGTTAAACTTGAAATCTCAGCAACAACCGAGGCTAAAGAGACTAAACAATTAGTTAAACCATTTTCCGTTGATTTGCCATCATTAGAAGACGTTGATTTGACAGAATCTACTAAAGAGTGGGCGAAACCTTTTGTACCTAAGACTGCAATTGTCGAACCAGTCGAGGATGATGCGTTATTAACAGAAGACTACGAGCTTCCTGAAGTTTCAGCTGAAGAATTAAAAGAATTATATCAGGTGCCAAACGAAAACCTTGTAACACCTATTGAATTACCAAAAATCCATACTGAATTGGATACGGTATCCATGGATGACTTAGAAAAAATGTCTGTAGAACCGGAAAAGGTAGAGGAGAGTACAGCTGAACAACCGAAAAAAAATAAGTTGGAACGTAAACGTCCGGTAATGAATATTAAACAGGGTGTAACAGAAGAATCTAAGCCACTGTCAGCTGAAGATAAAG
>DXBN01000173.1 GCA_019116505.1 Candidatus Enterococcus avicola
AGGTATAGTATCAAGAGAGAAGAAACTCGTTTCCCAACTCGTTCAAAACCCTTAAATTCAAGACCAAAAAACATAAACAAAAAGAGCAGTTTCCTCGAAAAAGGAATCTGCTCTTTTTTCATCTTTCTAAACCTCTATCACGCTCACGAGCCCTTTCACGATTATAAGTCTTCTCAAATTCGCCTACAGGAGACTGAAAACCACTTCTGTCTCGTTCAGAGCGACTTTCCCCCTTAATAATGTCCATAACGTCCTTAAAAGCATTCTTGAAGCCCCTCACGTCCCTCGTGTGCTCCCTTACGTATTCTTTAATTCCTTTGTAAGCAGAACCCACTTCAATCGTTAAAGCCTCTACACGGTCCTTTAAATCACCAATACTAGAGCGCAAAGTATTATTTTCTACTTTCAACTCTTTGATTTCCTTTTCCCATTTGTTCTGAGCAAGGTACATCCTATTAAGTTGGGCATCTAATCTTCTATTTTCTGTCACCAGATCCGTTGTATTTAAACGCTCATAATCCTTTTTCACACTCACCGTTGCATTTACCGTTCCCTCTATACTTTTTAATTGTTTGGGAGTTAAAACAAAATTACCTGTTTCCTTCTCAATAATTTCGGGTTTCCCCAAGAACTTTGGTTTGACCTCGGTTTTAATTTCCTTTTTCAAGTTCTTGAAAACCATTTTTTTATCTGGAATCACTTCGGTCAAATCTATTAATTCCTTTTTCTTTCCCACGACATTCTTTTCTAGCAGCTGAATTTCTTTTTCCAAATCCTTTTTCTCTTTGTACTCATTGACGTCTTCATAATCATTCGTCCCAACCAATTCCCTTTCAATGCCGCGCTCATTCAGCTTTTTTTCTAGTAAAAACACTTCTTGATTTCGCCAATCATCAAATGGTCTTACTTTATCCAGCGTTTTATCTTGTTGCGTAATTGCTCTATCAAAAGATACCTGTTTATCCATTCCTCTTTTGTAACCAGTTGCAACAGGAACAAAATTTAAATGCATGTGAGGACTTGCTTCGTCATTATGGATCACTGCATTATATATTTTTAAATTTGGATTTCGTTTTTCAAAATCACGAAACCATTCTTCTAAAACTTCATTTGCCATTTCAACATTGGCCGGATTATTTTCAAAATCATCTTTATCACCAACCTGCAAAATCATTTCTTGTTGCAGACTTGTTTTTTTACCGCCTTGAATATGATCGTAGTAACTTTTTATTTTTCGGTCTGCTCGCTTTTGTTTATCGTTGTAATCCTCTTGCGCTTTTCCAAATTCTTTTTCGTAAAGTTCTTTCAAGCTGTCTTGAACAAGGTATTTATTTTCATGCGAACGAGAATAATCAATGTGCTTATTTTTCTCTTTTTCCCTTTCTCCCATGGTTCGATTGTTATGTTTTATATTTGTTTTGGTCGTATCTTTCTTTAATGAAATACTCATCGCCATTTCAAAATCACCCCAATACAGAGAGCATACCAGAAACGTTTGTTACTTTCCAAAGTAACCTTTTCTGTATTGTGACACTCCGCTACGCTCCATGTGCACAATGAAAAGGCTCTCCGAGGGTAAAATCAAGAAAATGCCCCGCCTTTGGCCCGGCATTTTCCCAGTCCAAAAGCAAAAAACACCGCCTGCAGCAGTCGTTTTTCTAGTAACAAGAAAGGGATTTCAACCTTTGACGATTCTCGCAATGGTTGAAATCCCTTTCCCACATCCATCACCCAAAAGGCTTTTTTGAAAGCAAGGATCGGGTAGTATTTTTGAGAAGTTCACTCAAAAATCTCCACACCTTTCCTCCTTGCTTTCAAAAATTTGTCGGATGTTCGGCTCACGCCAAGCCGATAAACCTAAAACGAAGTTTTATTTCATCGGCTTGCATTTTCCATTATGCCCCGACAAACCGCCACCACTTCCGAGCATTAATTTCACTTCCCCCTTACCCCTTTCGCAATGGGGGGGAACCCCCAAACCCCCGCCTTCACCTCAACCCTAAAACAAAGGGGAAAGAACAAAAAAAAGAAGGACAAATTTCGCTGTCCTTCTTAATACAATCATTATCCATTTACTAAATGCTGATGATTTCATATTTTGAATCCGTTATAAATTCAACTTAAACATCTCTATTCGAAAAGGAATAGATCGCTATTATTAGTGTAATAAGAGGAAAGGCAAACCATAAAGTCTCTCTCTCAAAAAGATATTTAAATTCAGGTATAAATACTACGAATTCAGAAATAAATATAAACATGAAAAACGCGCTAACTAATAAAATAGATTCAGGAACGTTTACAATTTTCTTTTTTTTCATTTCGAAAAACCTCCATTTTGTATTTCTTTGCAAAAAACTACAGAAATTTCAGTTTACTTGTCATAAGTATTTGTATATGATTGATTTAATCAACCAAAAGGAGTGAAATTTAATGAAGATAAAAGTCTTGTTATTTTCTCTAGTATCTATCCTATTTTTAACAATCTCTTCTGGTCAAGTAGCATCAGCATCAGTTGTAACAGATAGCCCAATCGATCTATCTACTACAATTGATTACGACAACTTACAAATCACAGAGACAGATGGATCAACCTTGAATTTTGATAATATCGATGACATGAAAATCTATGTAGCTAATTTCAAGAAGCCACAAAAAGATGGTGTTGAACCCTATGTTTATGGGAAAACAATAGTGGGCACTCAATATAAGAACTATCAATTTATGGGATATTCTAAGTACACAAAAGAATGGGCGAAACCAAGTGCTTATACAACACAAAGTAGTGATTCACAGACCTTTTCCCATAAAATCTCTACAAAATGGGGAGATACAACAGCATCATACTCCCAATCAAAGGGTGTGAGTAGAACAATACCAGCTAATAAAAAAAAATGGAGTAGATTAGCAGGTTACGCAGATTTGAAAATTGTAAGACATAAAATCACCCAACCTAGCTTCGGGACTATTTATACTACAAAGGTAACAAAATTAAATTCTTATATCGCAGTGAAATACAAATAAAATTAAATTAAGAGTAACATATTTTTTTGTTGCTCTTTTTTTATTTGTGAAAAATCAATACTAACACTGCTCCACACACACGAATTGTCATAGTCCCCCCCATTTTTTTTCCTCCTCCCAAATTTAAGTTCAAAAAACTTCATAAACAATCCTCCTTATATATTTATTTTTCATAATAGCACCATTTTCCTCGTGGTACATGTTAATGTTATCTAAGTATTGCAAAACATTAAAATTGGAGGGAAGACATGACTAAAAAATTTTTCACACTATTTTTTTTACTGAGTTTCTCTAGCATTCTTTTTGGTTTCTCTGTAAATGCAGAAGATATTACTGAAAAAGCTTTTTTATCAAATGAAGACCTCGTTCCAACAAACTTGTTACTAGAATCCGAATACGAATTAATAGACGAAAATGGTAATACATTAACATTTGAAAATGAAAAAGATTATGAACTTTACAAGGAACACATACTAAATAAAAACGATCGAATAGATATTAACGCAACAAAAAAGGTACTAGTTTCTTCTGTAAGAAAAAATAACTTATGGGTAGGTTATCATTCAGCTACACCTAAATGGCTTAAAACAAGTAGTTATACATTAACAAAAGGAAATTCGTACTCAACAAGTGGATCTTATACCTACTCAGGCATTAAATTAAATCTTGGTTTTACTTACAAAACATCTGTAACTACCAAAATACTTGCGAACGCGTCAAAATACAGCAGATTAGGAGTTTGGGGAGATTTTACTTTCTCAAAATACAAAGTAACTGTAACTCTTGGAGGTAAACCATATACCTACTATGTAGCAGAAAAGAAAAGACATAATCATTATATAAAAACTAAATATAAATAACTTTTAAAAGGGTAACTCTTTCAAATTACCCTTTCTTTTTTTTAACCATTCGCTCTAAAATTCATTTAACTACTGAAAATAAAATAAAAAAAGAAGAAAACACTACTCCTTCTTAGGCGCTCTATCATACAAATAAAAAATTGATTTATAAGATTTCCCTGTATCCTCTATATCTTCTCGAAAAACTTCCGTGACCAAAACAGGTGCTTTTGTTTTATTTACACCAACTATATCACCTAGTTGAATGTTTAAAAAACGCCTGCTCTTAGGAATATGCCATCTATATTTTTTCATGGATATTTTTAATACTCCTTCATTTTCACCTCTAATATGAAAACCAGAAAGTGTATTATTATCCTTATTACCCATATTATTCCACCCCGTCATTTTCTTCAATGAACATTGCACGATCATTGTACAATTCCATTTCTCCTTGCGTCAGTTCCCTTAATTTACTGTCGTAGGTTGACCCTTTCCATATAGACTGGAGCAAGTGCGTGTATTCATCTTCATTCTTTTCTTTAAATTTATCTAAATCACCGTTTTTAAACTTTTTCGCATAGTCTTTCATCATGCCAGAATAAGAAATCAGCTGACGGCTTTTGAGTGCTATATAAAATGTATCAAACACTTTTTCACTATGATATAAATCGTTTCCTTTTGCCGAGTACTTCGCAATTTCTAGCACTGCTTTTGAGTTCCCCGAGTTTGTCGAACTAACTTTCCTTGCGTCCACTTGTGTAATCGAATTATCTCTCATACATCCACGCCACATTTCTAACCAAACAGCCTGACTAATAAAATCACGACTAGTAAAATAGCTTTTATTAACCACCACAATAATGTGCATGTGAGGATGATACGTGTTGTATGTTGGGTTTGGATCATTTGTCTTTAATCCTCTGAAATCATAATAATCTTTTTTTCGTTTATATAACTTCTCAGTAATCAATTTCTCTTGATCAGTTGTCACTTCAAGTTTACGAATGTAACCTTTCACAACACGTTTCACATTCCTACGCTGAAACAACCGATTTACCGCTTTGTTAAATCTATCGATCTCGTCACGCAATTCTTCACCGCTCACACTTGGCGCTGTCAATGTCAGAAACAAAAACTCTTTGCCTTCGATTTCCTTGACCGCATCCATGATAATCGAGATTTTAATTGCATCTTTTTTCGCCGTTTTCCAGGTACAAATTGGACAAAATCTATTTCCACAAGCGTCTGTTTTGTGCATTCTCTTCACGCTCATTTCTCGATTTGTTAAATGTTGGAACCAACTGGAGCAAGTTTCAAAACGATTAATCGTTTTTACTGTCACATGCTTTTCGAGATAATTCGCCGCTTTTCTATTCAAATCTTTTTTCGGCGTATACTTTTCAAACAGCTCTTTTCCCAACGTAGTGCCTTTAAGTAATGTTTTGGAGAGTTTTCCCTCTTGATTTTTTTTCATAATTGTTGTAAAGTCACAGTAGATTATTTTTTAAAAAAGTGAATAAAAAAAGTGACTTGTCCCCTTTCTTAATTTGTGTGTTTCGGTGTCGTAACTTAACCATACACTTTAAGAGTTTAGGAGACAAGTCTTTTTTTAAAAATACTATACAATAATACCAACTAAAATTGTCATAAGAACCTAGTAACACCAAGCCCCAGGACCGACATACCTAACCATTCCAAGTGCAGGAATAGTTAGGTATAGTATCAAGAGAGAAGAAACTCGTTTCCCAACTCGTTCAAAACCCTTAAATTCAAGACCAAAAAACATAAACAAAAAGAGCAGTTTCCTCGAAAAAGGAATCTGCTCTTTTTTCATCTTTCTAAA
>DXBN01000019.1 GCA_019116505.1 Candidatus Enterococcus avicola
AATAAAAATTCATAAAACAGTTGCAGTTTCTAACATTTAAGTTTAAGATAGATTTAAAGTTTAGGTTTGCCTAAAAAAATAAAAAAGGGGGAACGAAGATGTTAGAAGTGAAAAAAATGACGGCGAGTTACACCGGTAAACAATTAGCAATTGAAGATGTTTCTTTTAAAATAGAGCAACCAGGTATTATTGGCGTTATCGGCCCCAATGGTGCGGGGAAATCGACACTATTAAAAGCGATGCTAAATTTAATTAGTCATCAAGGAGAGATGACATTCAATCAGAAAAAGTTGAAACATTTCCAAAAAGAAATTGCCTATGTGGAACAAAAAAGTGCAGTCGATTATACCTTTCCCATCACAGTTGCGGAATGTGTCTCACTAGGACTTTATCCAAATAAAAGATTTTATCAACGATTAACGAAAAAAGATTGGCAAAAAGTTACGCAAGCCTTGGAAGCAGTTGATATGCTGACTTTCAAAAACAATCAAATTGGAGAATTATCAGGCGGACAATTCCAACGCGTCCTGATTGCTAGAACGTTGGTTCAAGAAGCACAGCTGATTTTCTTAGACGAACCGTTTGTCGGGATTGATGTCGTAAGTGAAGAAATCATTATGGCATTATTGCACCAAATGAAACAACAAGGAAAGTATATTTTTATCGTACATCACGACTTAAGTAAAGTCGTTGATTATTTTGATCAACTGGTTTTAATGAATCAAGAGTTGATAGCCTTTGGCAAGACGAAAGAAGTTTTTCAACCAGAAATACTCGCTAAAGCTTTCGGACAACAGCTCGTCGTATTGGGAGGTGTTTAAATGATTCAAGCATTTATTGAAGGCCTTGTTGAATATCAATTTTTACAAAATGCCTTAGTGACTTCGGTTGCGATTGGAATAGTCGCAGGCGTAATTGGATGTTTCATTATCCTCCGTGGGATGTCTTTAATGGGGGATGCGATTTCGCATGCGGTATTACCAGGAGTGGCTTTGTCGTATATACTAGGTCTTAATTTTTTCGTTGGAGCAATTATCTTTGGAATATTGGCCTCCATTCTGATTACGTATATTTCGAATCATAGTATCGTTAAAAGCGATACCGCCATTGGGATTACGTTTAGTTCATTCTTAGCTCTTGGTGTGATTTTAATTGGTGTCGCCAATAGTTCGACGGATTTATTTCATATATTATTTGGGAATGTCTTAGCGGTACAAAATGCGGATAAATGGTTAACACTAGGCATTACAGGACTCGTTATCGCACTGGTAATTTTATTTTTTCGTCCGTTACTAATTACATCGTTTGATCCAATGATGGCCAAAGCCTTCGGAATGAACGTTCAAGCGTATCACTATTTATTAATGTTATTATTAACGCTCGTATCAGTGACTGCCATGCAGAGCGTCGGAACGGTGCTCGTTGTTGCAATGCTTGTCACACCAGCGGCAACCGCTTTTCTTTATACGAAACGTTTAAGCCGTATGCTAATTGTTTCTTCATTAATCGGCGCGGTTTCATCAGTAGTCGGACTTTTTATTGGTTATAGCTTTAATATAGCAGCCGGTTCAAGCATCGTTTTAGCGGCAGCAGTTATTTTTGTTATTGGTTTTTTCCTATCGCCACAACAAAGACAAAAGCATGGAAAGAAAAATAGGCTCAAAGCCTTAGCAACAGTGCTATTTATTGGTGTAGGAATTCAACTGTATCATCAATCAACTCAGACGACACTCAATCAAAATCAGCTCCAAGTCGTTGCAACGAACGCGATTTTAGCCGATATGATCAAACAGGTTGGACAGGAGAAAGTGGCGATTCATAGCATTGTGCCAATTGGTAAAGACCCACATGATCACGAAGTCTTGCCAGAAGACATTCGCCAAGCAACCAATGCCGATATTGTCTTTTACAATGGATTGAATCTCGAAACAGGAGGGAATGCCTGGTTTGAAAAGCTGATGAACAATGCAGAGAAGAAACCAAATGAGGATTATTTTGCTGTCAGTGAAAAAATCGAACCGTTATACCTTGAAGGAAGTCAAAATCAAGGAAAAGAAGACCCGCACGCATGGTTAAGCGTGGCGAATGGCATGCTATACGTTGAAACGATTACTGAAAAACTTAGCCAAAAAGACCCCGAAAATCAAGGGTTTTATAAGAAAAATGCTGAAGAATATTTACAAAAATTAAAAGCATTACACGAAGAAAGTATTCATAGGATTGCCGAAATACCAAGCACGCAGAAACGAATTGTCACAAGTGAAGGGAGCTTTAAGTATTTTTCAAAAGCCTATGAGATTCCGTCGTCCTACATTTGGGAAATCAATACGGAAGAAGAAGGAACACCGGAACAATTAAAAACATTAATTGATCAACTACGAGAATCGGATGTGCCGGCATTGTTTTTGGAAAGCAGCATGAACCCAAAACCAATACAAAGTGTCTCAAATGAAACAGGTATTCCAATTTATAGTCAAATTTTCACCGATTCACTTTCAGAACCAGGAACGAAAGGCGACAGTTATTACGCCATGATGCAATGGAATATCGATCAAATTGTTCAAGGATTGTCACAAAAATAAATCAAAAAAAGATGAACCGTCTTCTTAATAGAAGATTGGTTCATCTTTTTTCTAAATATTGAGTTTATCCATCAAAGCTTCTGTCATTGTTTTTGAGAAGTTAATCCCTGCTTTTTCTGCTCGGATGTTTAGCCAATGAGGAATTTTAATCGTCTTCTTATCAGCTTTAGTATCTTGTAAATAATCGGTTAAATCAACTGAAATCAAAGTAGCAAACTGTGTTGTTCGATCGACTGAAAGCTGATTGATTTCGGAAATATCAGGGAGTGGCAAATGGTTTTCGATATTCCAAGCAAGTTGAATTCCTAAAGCATCCGAAGCCATCTCTAAGCCTTCATTCAAAGTATCAGCCTGAGTAACCGCTCCTTCAACATCTGGAAAGAAAATCCCGTAGCCCGTCAGATCTTTTTCGAATATAGCAGGATAAATTTTCAGCATTGAAATTCACTCCTTTTTCTTAAGATGAAGAAGAGAGCTACTCTTCTTCAAATTTTTTCAAAGCCTTCTTTAAAGTAGATTCGACAATTCTTGATAGTTCTTTCTTATGATTCGGTAAGATAAAAGGACGTTCGCCAGCTTTTTCAAACTTGCGATGAGATCCTTTACCTCCAGGAACTTCTTGAAAGCCAATCAAGCGAAGAATTGTCTCGGCTTCTTTTATTGTCATCGGCATGCGTACGATAACCTCCTGACACTGATAGTATAATACGCCCTATACGTACTGTCAATGAAAAATACTTCGACTACTGTTACGGACGTTTTCTCGCTTTCAAGAAAATTTTCAACCAGGTGTCTTGACAGTTCTTCAATAAAAAGTTACACTACAATCAAATCAAAGTGTCAAGACACTTCTAAGGGGAGTAAAATATGAAAAAAAATTCAGTGCGTCAACTAACTATTTCTGCATTATTAATTGCCATGGCTGTCATTATTCCAATGGTTATGCCTAAAATCGTGATTGGTCCTGCATCCTTTACATTAGCGAGTCACGTACCATTATTTATTGCGATGTTCTTTTCAGTACCTGTGACGATTGCGGTTGCAATTGGAACAACATTCGGTTTTTTACTAAACGGTTTACCTTTCATTATTACATTACGCGCACTTTCGCATATTGTCTTTGCACTTATCGGAGCGTACTATTTACAAAAGAATCCCAATATTGTTTTGAATCCTAAAAAATTTCAACTGTTTAGTTTTTTAATTGCGGTGATTCACTCAGCGGTTGAATTAGTTGTCGTCGCAGCTTTCTTATTTGGAGGACAACTACAAGTTGAAGGAAATATTTTCTACTTCTTGTTTGTCTTAATGGGCTTAGGTGGTATCATCCATAGCATGGTCGATTACAATTTAGCCTATTTCGTAGCAAAAGCACTCGGACGTGGCTTTGATATTCCGATTTTATCAAAAGCGAAGGAATTAAAATTATCGTAATAACCCGAATAAAAAACTTTTTCAGAAAATGAATGTTCGTTGCTGAAAAAGTTTTTTTATGTTATATTTTCCTCATAGGCCGTCAAACGCCTAAATAAAAAACAGAGTAGAAAACGAAGCGTCAAGTGTCAAAAAATGGAATGTTGTTTTTGGACGAAGGACTTTCAAGTCTGCGATTTTGTTTTCGCATTCGCTGCATAATCGAATGTTGCAACTCTTAGAGGAGATGCTTCAAAATGAACAAAAAACCGGGTGCTTATATGATAAGTATGATGGGGCTGTTGATTGCCATAATGGTCGTCTTGTCTCGAATCTTAGGTTTTGAATGGCAATTTATCAAAATCTCTTTTGATTTTGTGCCAAAAATTGTCATGGGAATGATGTTTGGCCCATTTTGGACCGGCATTGGCGCAGTCATCGCCGATTTAATCGGAATGATGCTTTTTGCCAAAGCAGCCTTTTTCCCAGGCTTCACACTAAATGCCTTTTTAGGTGGTGTGATTTATGGTTACTTCTTCTATAAAAAAGAAGTGACATGGAGAAATGCTTTTTTATGTACTGTCGCAAACACCGTTTTAATTGGACTGATTCTTACGCCGATTTGGTTAGCTATCATGTATAATCAACCTTTAACAAGTTGGGTTATCTGGGCACCAAGATTAACAAAAGCGATTTTGATGTTACCGATTCAAACTGGTTTAACTTATGTTGTTGGACGGATGATACCGGTCAGACAATTAATGAAACGTAGTCGTTATTCATTCTAATTTCTTGCAAGCAAACTCCTTTCGATGTACTCTAAAATGAGACATGGAAAGGAGTTTTTGAATGAAAAAAACCATCCCGTTACTAGGTGCGGTCTTAGCGCTAGTTATTGTCGGTGCCGTCTTTGTTATTTGGCAACAAAACCAAAGCACGAGTGATTCGACAAATGAAACATCTAGCAGTCAATCGACTAGCCAGACTAGCAGCCAAAATAGTAGTGAATCAAGCACCTCAAGCGAATCGACAGAATCAAGCGATCCAATACTTAAACAAATCGAAGCAATGACGATTGAGGAAAAAGTTGGGCAACTCTTTTTAGCCCGTTATCCTGGTGAAATAGCTGTATCTGATAGCCAAACCTATCATATCGGGGGCTACTTATTATTTGGGGCTGATTTTGAAAACGAAACAGCTGACAGTTTATTAAATAAAATTCAAGCATTACAAAGCGATAAAGAGATTCCAATGTTTATTGGAGCCGATGAAGAAGGAGGGACCGTGACCCGAATTAGTCGGAATCCAAACCTTGCTGCGAGTCCATTTCAATCGCCACAAGCGATTTATCAAGCCAATGGATGGGAAGGGATTGCGGCTGATACCGTTCAAAAAGCGGAGATTCTAACAAGCTACGGCATCCAATTAGGACTGTTCCCAGTTGCCGATGTAGCGACAGATCCGAATGCCTTTATTTACGAACGCACAATTGGACAAGACGCGAAAGGTACGAGTACCTTTGTTGAGACCGTTGTAAATAGTCTCAAAGAAACCCAAGTTGTCTCAACCTTGAAACATTTTCCCGGTTACGGCAATAATCTCGATTCGCATATTGAAATCGTACGGGATGAACGCCCCATCGAAGAACTTCGCCAAAATGATTTCTTACCTTTTCAAGCAGGAATTAAAGCGGGAGTCGATAGTATTTTAGTTTCGCACAATATAGTAACGAGTATCGATCCCGACGTTCCTGCTTCAATTTCTCCAAAAATCAATCACGTTTTACGTGATGAACTTGGCTTTAATGGGGTTGTGATGACCGATGATATGGACATGGTTGGCTTAGCCGACTTTATCTCTCAAGAAGAAGCCGGACTAGCAGCCTTAAAAGCGGGTAATGACCTCGTTTTATCATCTAGCTATGCCGTCCAAATTCCAACGGTCGTCCAAGCAGTTAAAAATGGCGATTATAGTGAAGCAGCGTTAGATACCTCAGTTGAACGAATATTAAGATTGAAACAACGATTAGGCATGATGGAATAGTAAAAATATCTTATAACAGATAATTAGTGATATTACTTTGCTAGTTATCTGTTTTTTTGTTGAAGAAGTATAGGAATTTTTTAAATGTCACAAAAAAGTACGTATATATTGTGACATTTGTGACTTTGTAGTGTATGATGAACTCATAAGGGGTGAGTAACTATGGAGAAAATCTTAAAACAGATTAATAAAATAGTAACTGAAAAAGAACTAACACAGGAATATTTATCAAAAAAAATGAATATTTCCCGAAGCTATGTATCGATGTTACTGAATGGTGAACGTACGCTGAACAAAGAATTAATTGTTAATTTCTCAGAAGCTCTCTCTATATCTCTTGAAGAGTTACTCAATATAGGAAAAAATGATGATTACGTGATAAAAACAAGAGGGATGTTTCAAACTCGGACCTCACGAAGCAAACTTTCTAAAATAAAAGTACAAATGGATGACTATCTTCGTTTGAAAGGGATTTATTCTGATGAATACACTAAATAACAATAGAATTCATAAATTAGCGAGAGCTGCAGCGGTTGTCTATTTGGAAGAATTAAGTATATCTGATTTTTTAGGTCCTATTTTAGAAGAGATTGTTAAGATAAAGGGGATTAAATTAATTTACGATACGATAGATGATCATGAGGCAGAAGGTTTTAGTGCTAAAAAGTACGATGAAAATTTTATTTTTATTAATACTAATTTTAACCCGAGACTCCAAACATTCACTATCGCTCATGAAATCTACCATTTAGACGATAGTATTATGCAATTGCCAGATATAAAAGAAGATGAACGAGCAGCTGACCATTTTGCTGCAAATATCTTATTACCTGATAAAGTTGTACTAGAAAAATACCGAATATTAAAAAATTTAGAATACAATGATATAGAAGTCTTTTTCAAGTTATCTGATCTGTCGAGAGTACCATATGAAACACTTTATAAAAGATATAAAGAGTTATCTTTAAGTGTCGTCAAAATTGATAAAGAACTAGTCAAAATTGAAATTAATTCCAGAAATCCGTATCTTAAAGAATTTGAACAAAAACTACAAATACTGAGAGAAATACGAAGAATAGGGAAAAGTCGATGGGATCAAGTGAATCCGAAGAAAGAATTTGAGGCGCTCGAAATATTAGTAGCTGCATTAAATGATGTGAGTGATGGATTGGACCTGAAAAATGATTAATAAAAATAAAACGTTTATTGATACAAATATTTTATTATTTATGAAAAGTTTCGATAAATATCCAGTAGATGAATGGTTAGAGGCACTGTACGATACAATATACGTTCATAAAGACATCGTAGAGGAACTAAAAAGTGAAGCAACAAGAAATTTTATTCAAAATAAAATTTCAATATCTAAAATTTGGAAGTTATTCAATCCGGAAGATGAGGAATTTCTTTCAGAAGAAGATTACCACATCTATGAAGCGATTTATAATCAAAATCGCATTTATTTTAACGAATATCAGAAAACAAGAAAACATAAGGCAACCAGTGATTTAGGCGATATAGCTATATTATCTGGTTGTCAGTTTTTAAAAATACCTTTAATCTCAAGTCATGATAGTGATTTCAGAGCAATCATCGGTCAGTATGATTTAAAAATAAATGATGGGCTTGAGGTAGATGAAGAAGAGCTTATTAGTGTAGATAGTCTTTTTGAGATAGGTGATAAATTGATAGAAAAAGAAATCTGTCGGAGGAGTGAATATCGAAAATTTATAAAAGTATCCCTTGGGACATCAAAAACAGGTCAAATCGATGCCCACTTTAGAAGCGACAGCTAAAGCGCTATTTCCAAATTCCTTGAGAAGGAAAACGGAAATAGCGCTTATTTTATATTTAATTTTTTCAATAAAAATATTCCTCAAATTAATAATATGGAATTATATCTCAGTATTTATGTTTACCACATCACTCCTGAAACTGGGCATGGTACAACTCATAATATGCCCCTTTGTCATGTAATAATTCTTCATGTGTTCCTTGTTCGATAATTTGTCCTTGTTCCATAACTAGGATTTGATCGGCTGCTTGAATCGTTGATAATCGATGGGCAATAACGAAGCTCGTTTTGCCTTTCATCAATTCTAAAAAGGCGTCTTGAATCTTCTTTTCGGTCAATGGGTCAACCGAACTGGTGGCCTCATCTAAAATCAACATAGGTGGATTGGCAATCATTGTTCGCGCAATCGTTAATAATTGGCGTTGGCCTTCTGATAATTTTACGCCATAATGGCCAATTGGTGTATCAAGTTTTTTCGGAGCATCCATGACGTATTCCAGCATCTCTGTTTTTTGCAAAGCCGCATAAATGGCATCATCACTCGCATCGGGACGTCCATACGTTAAGTTTTCACGTAGCGTATCATCGAATAACCAAGTATCTTGCAAGACCATTCCGAAGTTTTGGCGTAACTGATTCCGTGGGATTTCCTTCACATCTCGTCCATCAAGTAAAATTCGTCCAGCTTGGACATCGTAAAAGCGCATCAATAAGTTGACGAGGGTTGATTTTCCTGCACCGGTTCGCCCAACAATCGCAATGGTTTGGCCGGGTTTTGCTTCGAAACTAAAGTCTTGAATTAATGGACGACTCGCTTCATATGCAAAGTCAACGTGCTCAAAGGTGACATGGCCTTCAATAGTAGGTAATTCAATTTCTGCTTCGGATGTTTCAATCGGCTGATCAAGTAAATCAAAACCACGTGCCAGTCCGGCAAATGCGCTTTGAATCTGGGTCATTAAGCCTGATAGCTCAATAAATGGTTTTGAAAATTGTGTCGCATAAATGGTAAAACTTGCGATGATTCCGACGGTCACATTTCCCATATCGTTAAATATTAACCAAGCGCCAACGAGTCCGATAGCAATATAAGCTAAATGATCGACAAAACGCGAAATCGGATTGGTTAAAGAAGAAGAGAACTGGGCACGTTGTCCTTTGACTTGCAATTCTTTGTTTGAAAGGTCAAACAGTGCTTCATTATTTGCTTCTTGACGAAAAGCTTTGACAAGCGATTGATTGCTGACACGTTCGTTAATAAAACTAGTCAATTCTCCAACGATTTGCTGTTGTTGGGCAAAATCATTTTGCGAACGTTTGGCGACCCAATAACTAACAAAAAAGATCATCGGAGTGACACATAGAACGACAACTGTTAAAACAATGCTAAGTCGTAGCATGAAAATAAAGGCAATGATAATGACCGTCAGACCAGTGAAAAGTTGCTGATAGACGGCACCAATTGCGACCGAAACTTGATCTAAATCATTTGTAAAACGACTCATTAAGCTGCCATGTGGTGTTTGGTCGTACGTTTGTAAAGGCAGTTGGTTCAAGTGTTTGAACGCATCTTTTCGCAAACGATTGACACTTTCATAAGCAACGTGATTGCCTAAACGTTGGATAAACCATTGACTAAAACTCGTTAAGAGAAGGACCGCAATAAAGGCCAATAAGATATTGCGTAAAATAGTGAAATCGACTTGTCCGGGTCCAATTAATTGGTCGATACCTCGGCCGATTAAAAAGGTTAAATAAACAGAAGCACCACCTGCAATAACGCCAAAACATAGAGCTAAAAAATTTATTTTTGTATGAATCGTTAAATAGGGCATGAAAC
>DXBN01000174.1 GCA_019116505.1 Candidatus Enterococcus avicola
CACAACATTTGAAAAAGTAAGGTAAAAAATATATTATTAGGGGCATAGCACATGCTCCTTTTTTTAAAGAAGGAGAAGATATTATGGCAATTAAAAAGTGGAAGTTATAGAGTAGAAGTATATTGTCCAAAAAATTTAGAAAGGATTTTAGACTGACTGGACAACGTTTTAGAGAAACTCGCTCTTCAATAGAAGAAGCAAAAGAATTAGAAAGAAAATTTGAATGGTACATAGATTCAGCAAAATTTGGAGATTTCACTTCTTTTGAAAAGAATAGCAAGCCAGAGGAGACTAACAAAGAAATATTATTCAAAGATTTTTACGAAGATATTTGGTTAAATGAATACAAAAACGGTCGTACCGCTAAGGCATCTAATAAAGTTCCCACACAAATTACCGTAAAACAAACTAAAAATATCTTTAAATGTAAAATTTTACCTGCTTTTGGAGACTACTCAATTTCATATCTTAACGATAACAAACAATTAGTAGTTAAGATATTAAACGAGATTGCTGAACCCTACGCAAATATTAAAACAATTAAATCATATTTTAACCAAATTTTTGATTTGGCTGAGTTTGAAGAAATAATTGAAGTTAATAAAATTGAAAAATCATTAAGAAGAGTAACAGATGTCCGAAAACAAGAAATAATATCTAAAAAAAATCGCGTTAATCAAGCTCTTACTGCATCAGAACTACGCAGCTGGCTACAAGCTTTTGAAACAGAGTTGGATAATAAATCTTTAATTTTTATGGATTATTTATTGTTTCAACTTACTTTGAAAACTGGTATTAGAAAAAGTGAGGCATACGCCTTTCAATGGAAACATGTTAATTTTAAAAAAGAAGATTATTTATTTAGAACAAAGCTTAGCTAAAGATGGAACCGTTAAAAGTACTAAATCAAATAAAAAAAGCGAAATTATGCTTTCTGATGAGTTAAAAACTCTACTTGAACAATGGCAAGAAAAACAAACAAACGAATTAATTAATATGGGCATTAAGCCAGATAAAGAACAATTTATTTTTACTTACACAGATAATGAGGGTAATATAAATTCAAATATTCACATTGATTATTTAAATTACCGCCTAAATACAATGAAGCGAAAATATCCTAATTTAGCTAAACTTAATACACATAAATTAAGACATACTTTTGCAACTTTAGCTCGTGAAGGTGGAGCAGATATGGATGTTATTCGAAACACTTTAGGTCATAGCGATCGTGAAACTACAAGTGTTTATGTCGATAGAAATGTACATATAGTTGATCTTACAGCACATGATAGTTTTTCTAAAGTAATTAAAGAAACTAAATAGTCCTACAGAAATACTATTCGTACCAATTCTCGTACCACGAAATAAATAAAAACAAAAAAAGACACCTTCCAAACAATTGGAAAGTGTCTTGAACTGTATAATTGAATGGTATTCGATTTCTGCGAAATCTCCGTCCCATACTGTATCCGTAAGCGAATGAATTCGCAACGGCTGCAGCAATTAACGTTTTGAGAATTGAGAAGCTTTACGAGCTTTCTTAAGACCTGGTTTTTTATCTAACGGAGATCAAGGGGCATCATTGGCTGTCAAACCTTGTTTTTTAGTCTTTCTATAGTTCATAGAAGAGCATGGAGCATCAGTTTTTCGGTCACGTTTCGGTCACGAACTTTGATATTGATTCAAAATAACATCATCTAAAGATCCCACAATAGGAAAATGACCATCAGAGCCTTTGGTTCGTTGCCTTCATTTATTTTACATGTTGTCACACCTCTTCTTTTATAAATAGTAAGTTTAGGGTATAATGAATGCACATAGGCATCACCTCATCTTTGAGGTGAGAAGGCGCTGGGTCGATATGTCAATATCAACTCAGCGTCTTTTTATTATGATTAACAATTTCAGTACTGCGGACGTCCTTACCTGGATACCAATCATTCTTACTGTACATCTATTGATTGAAGTTACATCTGAGGTAGTATTTTCTGAGATAAACACACAAGCGTACTGGTCGTTGCAACAAAGAGTGAAAATGTGTATCAGGCTTTCTACGTTATTTATAATATACATAGTAATCAACATGGGGTTAGATTTGATATAATTAATAGAGATGGAAGTCTGTCAGCATTTTGAAGTAATCTATATAATTAATGATGATGAGTTTAGAGAACAATTAGTAAAAAGCGATTAGTCAATAAGGAGTGTTCAGTGGTGGGACAGAATGCAAGCGAAAAGCAAAGGGCTTTTGATATTCTAAAAAATCTGGTAGTTAATAATGAAGGGATGTTTACTTCTGAGTCTGCCCAAAAGTATAATATCCCTCGACGATTCACCAAAGCCTTTATAGATGAGTATGCTATGGATGAAGACTTCCCGGGTGTTTATACGATGAAAGATACTTTTTCAGATGAGATGTTTGCGTTGCAATACAGGTATTCAAAAGGAGTCTATTCACACGAATCAGCATTGATACTTTGGGGGCTATCAGATTTGATTCACATGGAGTATACGATGACGTTTCCTCAAGGCTATAATAATCCAAACCTACTAAAGTGGGGTATTAAGCCGAAGTTTACGATAAAAGAGAAGTATGAAATTGGTAAGACAACTACTAAAACAATGTTCGGCAATGAGGTCGTTGTATACAACAAAGAAAGAACACTGTGCGATATTTTCCAAACACGACATAACGCACTTAAGTCTGTTCAGATAGAAGCGATTAAAACGTATGTCTCATTAAAGGACAAAGATACAAATAGATTAATGAGATATGCAAAAGAGTTTCGCGTTGAGAAGACTATTCGTCCGTATTTGGAAGTACTACTGTATTGAGCTATTTTTAATTCATTCATCAGTGCAGTTGATCAATGCAATTGATTAGATAACGAATGTAATACTCAAAAGGTCATACATCAATTAGTAAGTACTTAGGTGTCTTATTTAGCAGTAAAATTTCGCAAAAAGATTGGATTAATGAAATCTCGTTACCTTCTAACCTCTTCTTCTCTAAATAAATAAGCAATGTGGCGTATTGAGCACACAGGTATTATCTCATTTAATGAAGTGAAAAGACACTGAACAATACGCAAATATCGATTGAGTGCCTTTTTATTTTGATTAGCAATTTCTGTACTATGATAGCCATTTATCTTCAGCTTCCTAAACAACATCTGGTTATCTTATACAAAAAAAGGTCAAATCCCATAGTAAAAATGGTGGCGACCCCTAAAAGTTAGAGTTTTTATTATGCAGCTGATTGGCTGGATTGAATTCGGTATTCGACCGGACTCAGTCCAGCCAATTTTACTTTTGATCGTACGTGGTTATACCAGTAGATGTATTCTTTAATTCGTCGTTTTAATTCTTCATAACTGACTAGTTTCTCTCCATAATACATTTCTTGTTTTAATATGCCAAAGAAATTCTCCATCGAAGCATTGTCTGCACACGTTGCTTTACGTGACATACTCTGGAATACATTGTTTTTATTTAATGTTTTTACCCATTTATTATGTTGGTAATGCCAACCTTGATCCGAATGGATAGTTGTACGGTAGGTTGCGTGATTCTTTATTATCTCTATTGTTTCATTTAGTGGCTCCATGACTAAATCTAATGTTGGACGTTTCTTAATTCCAAACGCAATCACTTCTCCATTATATAGGTCAAGAATAGGGTTTAAATACAACTTTTCTTCCCCTAGACATTTGAATTCCGTAATGTCAGTTACTAGTTTCTGAAATGGGATAGGTGTACTAAACCGACGTGCCAATCGATTCTTCACTATTTTTCCAGTAGTTCCTTTATATGAATTGTATTTACGGGATTTTCGCATGAATTTTACACACTTTAATCCTAGCTCTCGCATAATGCGATACACCTTTTTATGATTAATACAGTATCCTAATTTCTTTAACTCGTCTGTAATCCGTTTATATCCATAACGTTCATGAAACGCCTTAAATAGGTGAGTAATGCGTTCTTTTAGTTCGATATCCAGATCTTCTTTTCCGAAGTTCTTGACATGATAGTGATAGGTTGCTTCGGGAATTCCCACAACTAGGATAATATCCTTTAATCGGAACCCTTCTTCTTTAAGTTCGAATGCCCATTTTGCTTGCGCTTTTCGAGTAAGACATTCGGATTTTCCCGAAAAGCTCTCAGCTTTTTTAAATAGGCAATTTCTAATCTCAGTAGTTCATTCTCTCGTTCTAACTCCGCTTCACGTGTGAACTTGTTTTCTTCCTTTTTCGTTTGTTTATTTAGTTTCTTAGTCATAGAAGGTCGCTCCTTTGATTTTGGTTTCAAGCCTTCTATCCCTTGAGAATTAAAATCTTTCATCCAACGATAAATTAATGAAGGATTATTTAATCCGAATTGTTCAGTCGTTTCCTGATAAGAAGCACCTGTGTCTAACATAAATTGTATCGTATTTAATTTAAATTGAACAGGATATACTTCCTTCCTTTTTCTTCGTTTTAATCCCTCCATCCCTTGTGTTTTATAAGCTCTTACCCAATTTTGTAATGGTGTTGCAGAAGGCATATTGTATTTCTTCGCCAATAATTTATAACCAATATTTCCATCCAAATACTCCGTAACAAGCTTTATTTTAAATTCTTCACTATATTTAGCCATAAAAATACCCCCGAAAGTTAGATTTATTACTCTAACTTTCGGGGGTCGGTACCGTACAAACCTTTTTTTATTTTTTGAAGATTATATTCAGTCTCAAAATATACATAGTTATCATTTAAGACTTTTCCATATGATAAATTAAAAAAGCGTAGATGAATAGAAAAAGGTGAAATCAGAATGAGAACATAAATCATAAAAAATTTATCTGATGGACTTTTTATAGCGCAATAAAATACATTTCATACTCTACCGACAACATGTACATTTTGTAATCCAAATTGGATAAAGAGAAAATAATTTTGGATAAAATCGACATTGAAAACTAAATTATTTTTTAAAAGGCTTCTTTTTCATAGGAAATAAGGATTTTTATTGTTATAATATTTAAGATAACTTTTTATTCTTTATTTATAAGAAAAAGTGACCGATGCAAAGAGGGGTACAAGAGTGTTCGTATATAATAAGATATAGGATTTACAAGTAATAAATTTTCAAAAAGCGAAAAATGCTTTCGAATAAATGAGACGAGGAGTGAAGTTCATGTTGCGTTTTTTGCCGCAAAAAAATAAATATGTTCCCGAGGAAAGTGAATTTACTTTCTCAGCGGATTTACCGGTTCCTCAACATTTGGCAATTATTATGGATGGGAATGGTCGTTGGGCCCAAAATCGACGTTTGCCTAGAGTGGCGGGTCATAAAGAAGGAATGGAGACTGTCAAAAAAATAACAAAGCATGCCTCAAAATTAGGTATTAAAGTATTGACGCTCTATGCTTTTTCGACAGAAAACTGGAAACGACCCACTGAAGAAGTGGATTTTTTAATGCAATTACCGGTTGATTTTTTTGATACCTTTGTTCCAGAATTAATTAAAGAAAATGTGCGTGTCGAAGTGATGGGCTATAAGGAGTTCTTACCAAAGCATACTCAAAAAGCGGTTGAAAAAGCCATGAAACAAACACGTGACAATACCGGTTTGATTTTGAATTTTGCTTTGAATTATGGCAGCCGTGCAGAAATCCTTTCAGCAGTTAAAGCTTTGTATGTTGAAATGGAAGAAACAAATGGAGCAATTGATCAACTTAATGAAGAAATGTTTGGAAAACACTTAATGACCGGTTTTTTACCGGAAGAATTACGAGATCCCGAGTTATTGATTCGTACAAGTGGGGAAGAGCGAATTAGTAATTTCTTACTTTGGCAATTAGCGTATAGTGAGTTGTTCTTTACGAAAGCTTTATGGCCTGATTTCGATGAGCATGCATTGGAAACAGCGATTGCCAGTTATCAAAATCGTGATCGTCGTTTTGGTGGAATTAAACAAGAGGAGAATGAAAAATGAGACAACGTGTAATTACAGCAGTTGTGGCGTTAGCTTTGTTTTTACCGATTATTTACTTTGATTTTAAAGGGATTTCGGTTGATTTATTAGCTGTGGCACTTGCGGGAGTTGGGGTTTATGAACTATTTCGAATGAAAGGTCTAACCGTCATAAGTTTTGAGGGTATCTTATCAATTATCGGAGCGGCCACCTTAGCTTTACCGATGGATCCTTGGTTTACTTTCCTACCGGAGGGAACCGATAAATTTGCACTATTCTACTTTATTGTTTTATTGTTCTTAGGTATTTCGGTTGTTTCGAAAAATATGTATACGATCGATGAAGCGGCTTTTCCTGTCTTAACAACTTTATATGTTGGTACAGGTTTTGGAGCATTTGCGAGCGCGCGGTCAGAAAGTTTAGTTGTCTTATGTTTTGGTTTATTTATTGTTTGGGCAACAGATATCGGAGCCTACATGGTTGGTCGTGAATATGGAAAAAACAAATTATGGCCAGAAATTTCACCAAACAAAACGATTGAAGGAGCGCTTGGTGGGATTTTAAGTGCCGTTGTCGTGGCGATTGTTTATTTAATAGCTTTCCCAGCGCAAGAATATTTTGGTTATGCGACCTTGCCACTGTTATTAATGACCGTTGTATTTTCAATTGTTGGTCAATTTGGCGATTTAGTCGAGTCTGCTTTTAAACGTCATTATGGAGTGAAAGATTCAGGAATTATTTTACCAGGACATGGTGGTATTTTAGATCGATTCGATAGTATGTTATTTGTCTTTCCAATTATGCACTTGTTCGGTATTTTTTAAGAAGTAAAAGAAAAAGAGAGGTTAGAAAGTGGCTGAAAGGGTGGCTACTTTTTAATCTCTCTTTTTCTGATTTTTTCATATCCCAACAATTAAAAATGAGGTCTTACGTTACGTTCTCGTTACAAAGTGGTAGATTAATTGTGAAATTTGTCAGTTATGATAAAATAATGGGGGGAGTGTCATATAAAAGATATAAAATCAGATGTTATTAGTGAAAGTGAGGAAAATATATGAAGACGATCTTAACGTTTTTAATTGTCTTCTCTGTTGTCGTTGTCGTTCATGAGCTTGGACATTTTTATTTTGCAAAACGTGCGGGAATTCTTGTCAGAGAGTTTGCAATTGGTATGGGTCCGAAGTTATTTAGCCATCAAGGAAAAGATGGGACGGCCTATACGATTCGTATGCTGCCAATGGGTGGCTACGTGCGAATGGCAGGTTACGAAGAAGATGAAGAGATGAAACCGGGAACGCCGATTAGTTTATTGTTAAACGATGAAGGTGTTGTCACAAAGATTAATACGAGTAAGAAAGTACAACTAGTCAATGCCGTACCAATGGAAATTGTACGCTATGATTTGGTTGATAATTTAACAATTACAGGTTTTATTAATGGTGATGAAAGTCAAACGGTCAGCTATCCTGTTAATCGCGAAGCATTTATTATCGAAGAAGATGGAACGGAACTTAGAATTGCACCGCGTGAGGTTCAATTTCAGTCAGCTAAATTATGGCAAAGAGTTTTAACCAACTTTGCCGGACCGCTAAATAATTTTATTTTAGCAGTTATCTTATTTGGAATCTTAGTTTTTTCTCGCGGAGGTGTCGTTGATTTAAATTCAACAGTCATCAGTGGTGTCGCTGAAAATGGTCCAGCAGCAGTTGCAGGCTTAAAGGCAGGCGATGAAATTTCCGCAATTGATGGCGTGGCGATTGAAAATTGGCCTGAAATGCAAAAAGAAATTCAATCCAAACCGAATCAAAAAATATCCGTTGATTTTTCACGAAATAATGAAGAGAAAACTGTTGCTATTACAACGGATGCCATTGAATCTCAAGGTCAAAGTTTTGGCCAATTGGGGATTCAAGCACCAATGAAAACAGGATTTATGGACAAAGTGAAGGGTGCCTTTACAGAAAGTATCGCTAGTTTCACACAAATTTTATCTGCGTTACGTAATATTATTTTTAATTTTGATGTCGACCAATTGGGCGGTCCAGTTGCTATTTTCCAAATGTCCTCTCAGGCTGCAAGCCAAGGGATTACAACGATTATTTATTTAATGGCAATGATTTCAATGAACTTGGGTATTTTTAACTTATTACCAATTCCCGGTTTAGATGGCGGGAAATTAATTTTAAATTTATATGAAGGTGTTCGTGGCGAGCCGCTAAGTCAGGAAAAAGAAGGATTAATTACCATTATTGGTTTTGGCCTATTAATGTTGTTGATGATTATTGTTACTTGGAATGATATTCAACGCTTTTTCTTTTAGAATAGTTTGTTGGTAAAGGAGAAAAAAATGAAACAGTCAAGTCTGTTAATTCCAGATTCCCATGCGACACTAGGAACCAAGGGGGAGGATCCTAGTCAGTTGTTTCTTGTTAATGCCGGATTTTTAAGTGCCTTTCAAGAACAGCAATATGTATTTTTACCATTGGCAATGCGTGTCATCGATAATATTAAATATATCGTTACCGAAGAATTAGAGAAACTCTCTGCTGTTGAGTTTCAGTTGCCTGTCCAATCATCTGTATTAGGAGAAGAATATTTAACGAAGTTTTTATCGAAAGAACAAAACAATACATCCGTTGAAATCCCAATTCATTTATATCAAATTCAAACGGCTTTGGTACCAACGACTGATGTCAAAAGTCCTTTTTTAACGAATGTTGAATCGACTTTTTTAGATGTTTTTTCTTTCCATGATTCACAAAAAAGTTTACAAGAAAATTATCACCAGTTCGAAAAAATGTTTGAACGAATTTTAAAACGCTGTGAACTGGCCTTTCAAAGCGTCTTAGCATTAGATGAAAAGCCTGAAGAAAAAGATACAAAAGAATTAATTGCGCTTAGTGATTTAGGTGATGAAACGTTTGTTACTTCAACTGTCGGTGAATATCGAGCAAAACTAGATATTGCTACACGCTTATCCACAACTAAGAAATCACATGCGACATTTTTGCCACTTGTTCACGAAGCATTACCAAGCGAAATTGACACGACATCAGATAATTGGTTAAGTTATCGTTTGTTGCGTATTGGAAAACAACCAATCATTCTTTTTTATAAAGCAAAAGATCGTTTAAACTTAACTAAAGTCCGCCAGTTTTTAGATGGAAAAGTGATGGAAGTTCGAAAAGTAGATACACAAAAGTATTTTGGTCAACCACTTGCGTCACTTGATTTTCGACGATTACCCGAAAATATTTGGTATCTTGGAGATCTTGAAGTTGAAAATATGACGAATGCGAATCTGCTATCTCCAATTGAGGGTACGTATTATAAAAATGTGAATCCTTTACGTGAATTTACAAACGCGAAGTTTGCTGATTTTGTTTATGTTAATGAAGGTGACACTGCACCAGATGGAACTGGCGAACTTCATTTAAAAAAAGGAATGAAAATTGGTAAGTTATTTCAAAAGCGATTGCTTGATGATTCAACATTAAAAGGAGAGAAACGCTTTAACATTGGTCATTATCAACTTGATTTGAGTCGTTTATTCTTAATGATTGCGCATCAGCATAGTCATGAATCAGGCATTTTATGGCCGATAGAAGTCGCGCCTTTTGATGTCCATTTAATTCCTGAAAATTTAGGAGATGCATATCAAGTTCAATTGGCAAAAGAAGTGGAAATGATACTTGCGAATCAAGAGTACGAAGTCTTGCTCGATGATCGTGAATTAATTATTGATGAAAAAATTCGAGAAGCTACTTTAATCGGTTGTCCGATAGTAATCCTTATTGGTAAAAAAGCAGTTGAAGGAATTGTTGAACTAAAAATTGCTGCAAGCAAAGCAAATATTGAAGTTCGAAAAGAAGAACTGATGGATACACTGGAAATTCTTTTGCAAACAGCAGAATAATTTAAAAAGTCTGGGCGTCCTATTTGTTAGGATGTCTAGACTTTTTAGTGTGAAAAATCGTATACTTGTATTATTGAATAGAAAAGGGTGAACAGCAATTGTCGACGAATAAAGAAAAATTCGATATATTATTAGATCAAATGAATCTAAGTCCAGAATTACGGGATCATCCAATTATCCAAACGGGAGAGATCCTTCAAGTTTTAGTACATAAACAGTCAAAAATATGGGAGTTTACATTTAGCTTTTCAGAAATTTTACCTGCAATGTTATTCCAAGCTTTTTATCAACATTTAGTTGTAACATTTAAAGAAATTGCTACAACGGTGATGAACGTTCAAACGCCCAATAATCATTTTAATGAGCAGTTATTACAAGATTATTGGTTATTATCAATGGCGGCTGACGAGTTTGATACGCCATTTGTTAAACAAGTATTAAAAACGCAACTTCCAATAATCAATGGAGATAAAATTTATTTATCTGTTTCAAATGGAGCTGTTATCGGGAATTTACAACAACAATATTTTCCAGTAATTGAAGCCAACTACCAAAAATTTGGTTTTAAACGTTTCCGGATTTTACCCAAAGTAGATAAAGAACAAATTGAAGAAGATTTAAAAGCTTTGGCAGCTAGACAGCAAGAACAACAAGAAATGTACATGCAACAAGCAGCTGAAGTGATTGCTTCAAATGAAAAACGTAAAAAAGATAGTCAAGATTTGGCACCATTAAGTGGTCCAATTCAGTTAGGTCGAAATATCCCTGCGGATGAATTGATTATGCCGATGGGGAATATTTTGGAAGAAGAACGTCGTGCGACGATTCAAGGTTATGTTTTTGATGTTGAAGTTCGTGAGCTACGTTCAAAAAGAAAAATTATTATTATCAAAATGACGGACTACACATCATCGTTTATCGTTAAAAAATTCTCTAACAATGAAAAAGATGAGCAAGTTTTTGATGCGATTAAAAAAGGTATGTGGCTAAAAGTTCGTGGCAGTGTGCAAGAAGATACGTTTATGCGCGATTTAGTCATGAACGGGCAAGATATTATTGAAGTGGCTCATGAAAGTCGTAAAGATTATGCGCCAGAAGGTCAAAAACGGGTCGAATTGCATTTGCACTCAAACATGAGTACGATGGATGCGACGAATAATGTGGGGGATCTAGTTGCTCAGGCAGGCAAATGGGGGCATAAGGCGATTGCGATTACTGATCATGGTGGCGCACAAGCATTTCCAGATGCCCATCAAGCTGGAAAAAAAGCCGGCGTTAAAATCCTTTATGGTGTTGAAGCCAATGTGATTGATGATGGTGTTGAAGTGGCCTACAATGCTCAACCCGTTCCATTAAATGACGCGACTTACGTGGTATTTGACGTCGAGACAACCGGACTTTCCGCTGTTTATGATACGATTATCGAGTTAGCTGCGGTTAAAATGCATAAGGGGAATGTCGAGCAAACTTTTGAAGAATTTATCGATCCTGGGCACCCTTTATCAAAAACGACGATTGAACTGACTGGTATTACCGATGAAATGGTTCGTGGCTCAAAAAGTGAAGAAGCGGTTATCCGTGCGTTTCGCGAATTTAGTGAAGGCTGTATTTTAGTTGCACATAATGCCTCATTTGATATGGGATTCTTAAACATGACTTATAAAAAGTATGGATTACCAGAAGCAGACAATCCTGTCATTGATACGTTAGAGCTTGCACGCTATTTGTATCCAGAATTTAAACGTTTTGGTTTAGGGGTCTTGTCGAAAAAATTTGGTGTTGGCTTAACCCAACATCACCGAGCGATTTATGATGCCGAAGCAACAGGACATTTAGCGTGGATTTTTGTTAAAGAGGCGATGGAAAAACATGAAATGCTGTTACATGAAGATTTAAATCGTCATGTTGGTGGAGCCAATTCAATTAAAGCTGCTCGACCATTCCATGCAACGATTATGGCCAAAACGCAAGCGGGACTGAAAAATCTCTTTAAATTGATTTCACTTTCAAATATTCAATATTTCCATAACAAATTACCACGTATTCCGCGTTCAGAGCTGAATAAACTACGTGAAGGTTTACTTGTAGGAACGGCCTGCGATAAAGGGGAAGTCTTTGTGGCAATGATGCAAAAAGGTTATGAGGCAGCAAAAGAAAAAGCTGCTTTTTATGATTATATTGAAGTTATGCCTAAAGAAGTCTATGCCCATTTAATCGAGCAAGAGTTAGTCAAAAGTGAACAAGATTTAGAAGATATTATTGCTAATTTAGTTCGCATTGGTAAAGAGTTAGGTAAAACAGTGGTTGCGACTGGAAATGTTCATTATATGAATGAAGAAGATGCGATTTATCGTAAAATTCTAGTCAATTCGATGGGGCATGCGAATCCATTAAATCGACATTCGTTACCAAAAGTCCATTTCCGTACAACAGATGAAATGTTAACGGCTTTTCAATTTTTAGGCAACGACGTGGCGGAAGAAATTGTGATCACCAATCCTAATAAAATCGCTGAACAGTGTGATGAAGTCACACCAGTCAAAACGGATCTGTACACGCCGAAAATTACAGGGTCAGAAGATGAGATTACACAATTAAGTTATAATCGAGCAAAAGAACTATACGGTAGTCCTTTACCAGAAATTGTTGAAAAACGTTTAGAGAAGGAATTAAAATCGATTATTGGCAATGGTTTCTCGGTAATCTATTTGATTTCGCAAAAATTGGTACTAAAAAGTAATGATGATGGGTATTTAGTTGGTTCACGGGGATCGGTTGGTTCAAGTTTTGTAGCGACGATGACGGGAATTACAGAGGTCAATCCTTTGGCGCCACATTACCATTGTCCAAACTGCCAATATTCAGAGTTCTATGAAGATGGTTCTTATGGTTCCGGTTTTGATATGCCTGAAAAAGATTGTCCAAATTGTCAAACAGCTTTGAAAAAAGATGGACACGATATTCCTTTTGAAACATTCCTAGGTTTCCATGGAGATAAAGTTCCCGATATCGATTTAAACTTTTCAGGAGAATATCAACCAGTCGCGCATAATTACACGAAAGAACTCTTTGGTGAAGAATATGTTTATCGCGCAGGAACGATTGGTACAGTCGCTGATAAGACCGCCTATGGCTATGTAAAGGGCTATGAGCGTGATAATAATTTGCATTTACGAAGTGCTGAAATTGACCGTTTAGCTAAGGGGGCTACGGGTGTACGTCGGACAACTGGTCAGCATCCGGGTGGGATTATTGTAATTCCAGATTATATGGATGTTTATGATTTTACACCGATTCAATTTCCAGCCGATGATTTAGATGCTGAATGGAAAACAACCCATTTTGACTTCCATTCGATTCATGATAATATTTTGAAACTTGATATTCTTGGACATGATGATCCAACCGTTATTCGTATGTTACAAGATTTATCTGGGATTGATCCAGTTACAATTCCCACACACGATCCTGAAGTCATGCGTATTTTTGAAGGAACCGATGTTTTGGGAGTAACGCCAGAACAAATTTACTCTAAAACGGGAACGCTAGGAATTCCTGAATTTGGTACACGTTTTGTTCGAGGCATGTTAGAACAAACTCATCCGTCAACGTTTGCTGAATTGGTTCAAATTTCAGGTCTTTCTCATGGAACCGATGTTTGGCTAGGTAATGCCGAAGAGCTAATCCGTAACGGTACAGCTGACTTAGCGAATGTAATTGGTTGTCGGGATGATATTATGGTTTATTTAATGCATGCGGGTCTTGATGACGGGATTGCCTTTAATATTATGGAAGGCGTTCGTAAAGGGAAAGGGATTCCTGATGATTGGCAAGAAGAAATGCGTAAGCAAAATGTCCCAGAGTGGTATATTGATTCTTGTTTAAAAATTAAATACATGTTCCCAAAAGCCCATGCGGCAGCCTATGTTTTAATGGCCTTGCGTGTTGCTTATTTCAAAGTTCATTTTCCGATTCTTTATTACTGTGCATACTTTTCTGTTCGTGCAGGCGACTTTGATTTAGTAGCGATGTCAAAAGGAAAAGACGCAGTCAAAGAGGCAATTGATGAAATTAATCATAAAGGGTTAGATGCTTCAACGAAAGAGAAAAACTTATTAACTGTTTTAGAAATTGCTAACGAAATGCTTGAACGTGGTTATGAGTTTACAATGATTGATTTGTATAAATCAGATGCGGACAACTTCATCATTGAAGGCAATAAATTAATTGCACCATTCCGAGCAGTTCCAAGTTTAGGGGCCAACGTGGCAAAACAAATTTGTGAAGCAAGAAAAGATGGTCCATTTTTATCCAAAGAAGATTTGGCTAATCGTGGAAAAGTGTCAAAAACCTTAATCGAGTATATGACTGAAAATGGTGTATTGAAAAATTTACCAGATGAAAATCAATTATCATTATTTGATGATCTTTTCTAAAATCAGTAAAATAATCTAAGTTATATAAGAAAAATCGGTTGTTCGTCCAATTGTGTTGATACGCACAATTTGAGTAAAAATAATCATCAAAATCGGTAGAGGAATTTGATTCTCTATCGATTTTTTTGGGCATTAGAAAAGAGGGGCGGAGTCTCCCGCTCCCCTGCGAAAAATCACCTTGTTGGCAGAAGCTACGAGATCGTTTCGAGCCATGGTCTCTCGACTCGAAAGCTTCAAACTCTAGCTAAGTGCTAAAGCACCAACCTGTAGTAATTCACATTTCGTCTTTTGGCGTAGCTACACAAGGCGTTTTTCTCCGGTCTGCTAGTGTGTTATTTGTTGATTCTTTAAATTGCTTCAGATTGTGAGAAAAATAATCTCTGAACGATGCAGATTCAATTTCTTAAATGGTAGAAATTACGAAAACCATAGGAAACACGTCTAATTAATTTAATTTTATTGTTCTAGTATTACTATCGATGAGGCTTCTCTCTTGATTTGTACTTGTTTTAGATGACTACATTTTATCAGTTCGAAAC
>DXBN01000175.1 GCA_019116505.1 Candidatus Enterococcus avicola
CGATAGACATAAATCAATGACCGTTTCTGCTAAAGGAATCCTTGCTTCTGGGAATCCAAGTTTTTCTGCGGCCAAGACCGCGTTGACGGTTCTTGATGCAGCTCCAGGATTAGCAAGGCCGATATCTTCGTAGGCAATCACGAGTAAGCGACGGCAAATGATGGGTAAATCGCCAGCTTCAACGAGACGTGCTAAATAATGTAAGGCTGCATCAACGTCACTACCGCGGATTGATTTTTGGAAAGCAGAGATCACATCATAATGGGCATCGCCACCTTTATCATGGGTCAAAGATTTACGCTGAATGCATTCCTCAATAATGCTTAATGTGATGACGATTGTGCCATTTTTATTTTTAGGTGTTGAACGAACGCCTAATTCTAAACCGTTTAGTGCACTACGTAAATCGCCGTTTGTCGCCCGTGATAAGTGTAAGAGCGCATCGTCTTCAATTAGAATCGATTCGTTGCCTAATCCATTTTCTTTATCTTTTAAGGCATGGTTAATGGCTTGAATAATGTCTTCTTCTGTCAAAGGCTTGACTTCAAAAATTTGTGTTCGGCTACGGATGGCGGGGTTAATTGAAATATAAGGATTCTCTGTTGTGGCACCAATTAAAATAATCCGACCACTTTCTAAATGAGGTAGCAAAAAATCTTGCTTGGTTTTGTCGAGGCGATGAATCTCATCGAGTAGCAAAATCACCGTTCCGCTCATTTTTCCTTCTTCAGCGACAACTTGTAAATCTTTTTTAGTGTCAGTTGCGGCATTTAATATACGAAATGCATAGCGGGTTGAACCAGCAATCGCGCTTGCGATACTCGTTTTACCCGTTCCAGGAGGGCCGTATAAAATCATTGAGGATAGCATTTTAGCCTCAATCATCCGATGAATAATCTTACCGGGAGCGACTAGGTGTTGTTGGCCAACAACTTCTTCTAAATGTTTCGGGCGCATTCGGTAGGCCAGAGGTTTTTGCATGGAAATCCACCTTTCGAATTAATTCGTTAAAAAGAGTATAACATATGGCGCTAAACGACTGTAATTTTTGCGAAAGTCAGTCGTTGGGCATAGCGTAATGACAAGGAATTGTGTATCATAAAAGTAATAGTGGATGGACGGATAAATTCGTGACAAATAGGAACGAGTAAACAGTCAACATTGCCAATAAAATAAAGAAAAGAGGAAAAAGTCATGGCGAAAGAAACAATGCTAACTTTTCTAGATGAGCAATTAAATAAAAAATTAACCGATTACGATGTTGCAATTGATTGGGATGCGAAAAATCATACCATTGAATTAGTATTTTTACTATTTGCAGAAAACAAAGAACAATGGTTAATTGATGATACCGAAGGAATCGGCTCTTCTGAAGAAGTGATTGAATTTGAAGATGGTATTTTATTATATAACCCAGGTAAATCAAAGATTGATCCGGAAGATTACTTAGCTTGCCTACCTTTTGAAGGGAAAAAAGGTATGAAAAAACAAGAGTTGCTTGGTTTAGTTGATTACATTAAAGAAATTTTAGATGATGGCCAAAGCGCTTTACTCGACTTTTTAGAAGATGAAGAGTCTGAAGTATTTGAATTGAATTTTGAAAAAACACGTTATGAAGCGTGTGTTGCGAAATATGCGGGTCAAGAGCAATTTATCCCATACCCAAGTTATTAAAAGGAGAGCAAAAAATGAAGTGGAATGAAGTAAAAGTAGAAACAGCTAGTGAAGCGGTTGAAGCTATAGCTAATATTTTAATGGAATCAGGTGCCAGTGGTGTAGCCATTGAAGATACTTTAGATATTGAAAATTTTAAAAGTGATGCTTACGGGGAATTACTCGACAAAGAATCTTATACTGGTTTAGAAGAAGGGGCTTTAGTCATGGCTTACTTCCCAGAAACGATTTTCTTACCGGAAATTTTACCGTTTATTACGAGTCAAATTGATAAATTACCTGAGTATGGTTTAGCAATCGGTAAAAATGAAGTGACGGTGAGTGAGGTTCAAGATGAAAATTGGGCAACTGCCTGGAAAAAATATTACCATCCCGTCCGTGTCACACGTTATTTAACGATTGTACCCAGCTGGGAAGACTATCAGGCAACAGATGAAAAAGAAAAAATTATTACACTTGATCCAGGAATGGCTTTTGGAACAGGAACGCACCCAACAACTAATTTAACTTTACAAGCATTAGAAATTAGCCTACGTGGCGGCGAAACGGTACTTGATGTTGGGACAGGTTCAGGCGTTTTAAGTATTGCGAGTAAATATTTAGGTGCAAAAGATGTTTATGCTTATGATTTAGATGAAGTGGCCGTTCGTGCCGCGCAAGAAAATATGGATTTGAATACGATAGCAAAAGACGTGCACGTTTCAGCCAATGACTTATTGAAAGATGTAACAGTCGAAGCCGATATTATTGTCGCCAATATTTTAGCCGATATTATTTTACTAATGATTCCTGATGCGTGGCGTTTACTGAAACAAACAGGGAAATTAATTGTCTCAGGGATTATTGCAGATAAAAAAGATTTAGTAATCGAAGCGATGGAAGCACAAGATTTTGTCGTTGAAGAAGTTTTACAACAAAAAGATTGGTATGCGATTATTCTAGGAAAGCCAGAGGACGAATAAATGCAACGCTATTTTATTAATGAGGATTATGAAAATAAAGCCCTCTACCAAGCAGAAGATGAAGACTACCACCATATGATTCGTGTCATGCGCATGGCTGTGGGGGATCAAGTTTTTTTAGCTTTTAAAAACCAAGTGTCCATTATTGCTGAAATCACTGCAATATTTGAAAGTCATGTGGAACTAAAAGAGCTGTCGAAGGAACAACAAGACAAAGAACTACCAGTCCACATTACGATTGCATCGGGTTATCCAAAAGGGGATAAATTGGATTTGATTTTCCAAAAAGCAACCGAACTTGGCGCGCATACCCTAATTGGTTTTCCAGCGATTAGCTCAGTCGTTAAATGGGATGACAAGAAGTTACACAAAAAACAACAGCGCTTGGAAAAAATTGTCGAAGAAGCAGCGGAACAATCGCATCGTCAATTAGTACCGGCAGTGACTTTGTTTTCAAATAATGCTGATTTTTATCAACATCTAGCGACCTACGATAAGATACTTGTAGCATATGAAGAATCAGCCAAACAAGGCGAGAAAAGCCAATTAGTTCAAGCTTTCCAAACGCTCCAACCTGGTCAGCGTGTCTTAGCAATTTTTGGGCCTGAAGGTGGGATTACCCCGAAAGAAATTGAAATTTTTACTCAAGCAGGGGCTTTTTTATGTGGATTAGGACCAAGAATCCTACGTTGTGAAACGGCACCGCTCTATTTGTTAGGAGCGGCTAGTTATCAACTTGAATTGCAATAGACGAATACTTTTATAAGAAAACAAATTTGAAAAAGTGGACTAAAATTTGTATAATTAAACGGTAAACAAGACAAAATAGATGAAATGGTGTCTGGGAGCTTCCCAGACATTTTTACTAAGGAGGGTTCCAAATGGCAAAAGAAGTTATTTTAACGGGGCCAAATGTCATCAAACTCGTTTCATTTTATATGAGTGAAAAACATACGGCTTTTGTTCAAAAAGCGCTAGATTTTGCGACAAAAGCCCACGAAGGCCAATTTCGCAAATCAGGGGAACCGTACATTATTCACCCGATTCAAGTAGCAGGAATCTTAGCGGAACTTCATATGGATCCTCACACAGTGGCGACTGGTTTTTTACATGACGT
>DXBN01000176.1 GCA_019116505.1 Candidatus Enterococcus avicola
CGATACCCAGAAATGTAACGGACTTGTTTGCCACCAAGCGACTCGATGAAAACTTTCAAATGGTCTGTTGTCGGTGAATTCGTGACAATACTTGTTCCTGGATGTTCTTTCAAAACAATTCGACTTAAAACCGCAATTAAATTATTACGATTTAATACTTGACCTGATTTTGTGACAACTGCCGAACGATCGACATCGGTATCAAAAATCACACCTAAATCGGCTTGTTCTCTTAAGACGGCTTGCTGGATGCTTGCCATCGCTTCTTTATTATCAGGGTTTGGAATATGATTTGGAAATGCCCCATCTGGTTCTAAAAACTGCGAGCCTGTCGTATCTGCCCCTAATGGTTGTAGTACTTTTTCAGCAAAGAAGCCCCCCGCACCATTACCGGCATCGACAATAATTTTCAATCCCTTGAGCGGTTGCTCTGGCTGTCCTTCAATCCCTTGACGAATTTTATTTACTAAATCAGCAGCATACGGTGTAATTAAATCTGCCTTAATGACTTGCCCTTTTTCCGTTGCTACTACTGGCTCGATATTCGTCGTAATTTCAACAATATCTTCGTGTTCTGCGCCACCAGTTTGGCTAAAAATTTTAACCCCATTATAATAAAATGGCAAATGACTAGCCGTCAACATAATCCCAGCATCACAAGCAAACTCAGAAAACTGGGTACTCATAAACATCGCAGGCGTCGTTGCTAAACCAAAATCAATCACATCGACTCCTTGTTCGACTAAAGACGTAACCAACGCTTCTTTCAATGTTTCTCCACTTAAACGACTATCCCGCCCGACACCAATTTTTAATTGACGATTTTCAGACTGTTCAACGCGTTTTTTTAACCAATGAATCAAACCGGATGCAATTTTTTTCATCGCTGCAGGTGTTAAATTAGCCGGATATTCAGCGGTTTCAATCGCAATTCCTCGGATATCTGAACCATTTTGTAACTCAATCAATTCATTCACTCTTTAATCGACTCCTTTTATTCGTATTTGTTCTCTATTATTATAGCGGATAAAAAAAGAAAAAACACTAAAACAAGAGGGGATCTCGTTTTAGTGTTTATGCAATCTATCCTGCACGAATTAAATCGTACTGTGATTGATATAAGTGGTGATATAATCCTTTTTCTTCCATCAACTCGTCATGAGTACCTGCTTCCGCGATTTTACCGCCTGAAACATAGAAAATTTGCGAGCTATTTTTAATCGTCGATAGTCGGTGGGCAATAATAAATGACGTCCGACCTTTTAGCAATTGTTGTAACCCTTCTTGTAAAAGCTCTTCAGTTTTCGTATCGATACTTGAAGTTGCTTCATCCAATATTAAAATTTTAGGATCTGCTAGCAATGCACGGGCAAATGAAATCAATTGACGTTGTCCCGCAGATAACGTACTGCCACGTTCCTCAACAACTGTATTGTATCCCTCTTTTAGATCTTTAATGAAGTCATGTGCGCGCACAATTTTAGCTGCCGCAATAATTTCTTCTTCTGTGGCATCCAATTTTCCATAACGAATATTTTCTAAAATTGTGCCAGAAAAGACAAACGTATCTTGTAACATAACGCCCATTTGTGAGCGTAGCGAATTGAGTGTTACATCGCGGACATCATAACCATCGACTTTAACGCTACCCTCATTTACATCATAGAAACGACTTAGTAAGTTAATAATGGTTGTTTTACCTGCCCCAGTTGGACCCACAAGTGCAATTGATTGTCCTGGTGTAATACTAAACGTTGCACCGTCTAAAATGTTTCTTCCGCCTTCTTCATAACGGAAAACGACATTGTCAAAATCAACTTGTCCTTTAATCGTAGGTAAGGTTTGCGCACTCGGTGCATCTTGAATTTCTGGAACAACATCCATCGTTTCAAAGATCCGCTCCAGATATGCTGACGCGGTAATTAACGAGTTATAGAAGTTCCCGATATTAATTACCGGATTCCAAAAATTATTAATATAACCGATAAAGGCAATTAAGGTACCCGTTGAAACGTCGACACCTAATTGACGGATTCCTACAAAGTAAATCAAACTTGTTGTTAATACCGAGATATTTTGAACGCCTGGCCATAATAGAAATTGAATCTTCACAGCCTTCATCCAAGCGACACGATATTCATTGCTCACTTCATTAAAGATTCTATAATTTTCCTCTTCACGAGCAAACGATTGTGTTATCTTAATACCCGAAATACTTTCATGAATATAAGCATTTAAGTTTGATTGTTTATTACTTAAATGTTGATAAGCCTTTCTTTGACGCGTTGTAATAAACATTACCATTACAAACAAAACAGGGATTAATACTAAACTATAAAGTGTTAATTTCACGTCAATAAAGAACATGAACGCTAATGTAATAATGACACTAAAAATATCTGAGATTAAATTAATCAAACCATTACTTAGTAAATCACTCAACGTGTTGATGTAGTTCACGACACGAATTAAGATTTTACCGTGTGGACGGTTATCAAAATAAGAGAAAGGTAAACGTTGCAGATGTTCAAAAATCGAAAAACGCATATCTTTTAAAATATCTTGTCCAATCTCTGTAATCGCTAAAATTCGGTATCGCATACACCATGCCATAAATAAAAGTGAGAATAAAAAG
>DXBN01000177.1 GCA_019116505.1 Candidatus Enterococcus avicola
AACAAAATGAATTATTAGAACAACAAGTGGAAGAATTAAAGATTAAAAAAGGCACGTTGATACGATTATTCATTGTTGAGGGATTATGGAAATGTTATTTAGGAGAGGATAAAAATGAAATTATGGGTAAGGTTGAAAAAGATTCATAATAGATTCATTTTGAATCAATATGGACGAAGTAAAAGTATTAGATTGCGATTGAAATATTTTATTCAATCAAACGAATTGTATTTAACAGATGAAGTGAAGCAATTGAAAAATGTTGAGGGGATAGACCAACGATTAAATAAAATTCAATTATCAGTTGTGATTAGGTATGAAGTGGTAAAAAATGAAATTGGCGATAAGATTTTAATTGTGCAATTGATGAAAAAAGGTAGTCGATTAGACGATAGAATTCATGATTTAGGCAGCCAATTGCAAAGTTTGTTTAATGGGAAACTTTTAGAAAAGAATAATGAATTGAATTATGTTGAATACGTGATTTTATATAAAGAAAGCAAAGAGAAAGAGATTTGTGATTTATCGGAAGATGTTTACTTTGAACCAAAGGGAGAAATTTCATTATCAAAAAGGAGTACATGGAATTATAAAAGCAATCCTCATTTGTTGTTAGGTGGAAATTCTGGTACAGGGAAGAGTTATTTGTTGTTCAGTATCATTCACAAGATGTTGAGAGAAGCGCAACGAGAGGATATATACATTTGTGATGGTAAATTTGATGAGTTGGAAGATGTTGCAACAAATTATTTTAAATTACCGATGGTTGCAAGCAATATTGAAGATATAAAGTTGTATATAGAGCATGTAGAAGAATTGATGGAAAGTAGATATACGAATAAAGATAAAGAAAATGGAGCGGTATTTTTAGTTATAGATGAATTTGCTGCATTGAGTTTAGTAATTGATAAAAAAGAATGGCAAGAACTGAATAAGAAAATTAAGAATATAATTCTTAAAGGTAGAGCGGCTAATATTCATGTGTTGATTGCAATGCAAAGAGCGAGTTCAGATTCGATTGATTTAGCAATAAGGGATAATACGGCGGTAAAAATTGGATTAGGAAATTTATCAACTGAAAATTTTAGAATGATATTTGGAGAAAGTAGAGGAGAAAATGACATATTAAAGCGTGAAAGAGGACAAGGATATATTTTAATTGACGGTCAAAGTTTGAGTATGTTTGATTCACCATTTATCAAGATGTAATTGTAGCGTGAGTGAATAAGGGCGAATATGAATGCAAACACAAAGTGGTTTTTGTTTGAAAGATTGTAACGAGAGGAACGGCAGTTGATACTGGCAAAAATGCGAGCGGTAAAGCGTAGCAGTTTTTGTCAGTTTTGACGATAGTGATTTCGAGTGACAGACAAGCTTTTGAACAAAAATTGTGTTCAGTATGAGTCCATGAGCGAAAGACGCTACATGACACGAAGTGTCAACGTGAGTGTGACGGCGTTAAACGTCACGAATTTAATTAGAATAATTGGCAATAAAAAGAAAAAAGTTTGGGATAATAGTATTGAAGTTCATTCATAGATAAGATTAGAAAATTTGTTTTAGTAATTCGTATATCGGTCGGCGCAATCGTTAAAACACATAAATGGAACGTGAGTGGAGCGAATGCGACCGGCAAGTGAAATGTTGTGTTAGATTGCAAATGGCGACTGATGTATGAATTACGTTAATCAATTCGGTTGAGAGAGGCAAGCAAGAGTTTGAGAATGCAATTCTCAAGGTTTTAATCATTTGATTTTATAACAAAACACAAAAATGGCACAAATCGAACTTTTTTAAAAACGTGTTTTTGAAAGTGCCAAGATGAAAACACGTCATTTTTGTTTTCATAAATGCTGTAACCGTTGATACGATTGCATTACGCGGGGTTTCCAGCTTCGTCAAGGAAACCCCATAGAGTTAGCACACTATATCTATTTGTGCCATGAAAAGTGTCAAAAACCTATGAGATTGTGAAAAATTCACAATATAAAATAACAAAAAATGTGGAGTGTTAACGGAACTGGAGCGAATGCGACAAATTAAAAAAAATAAAAAAAATACACGAATATAATCGTGTGTTAAAATATAGGTATCGAAAATTGAATATAAAAAAAAGCAACTACACAATAAAAGTAAAGTGCAATCGCTCGTCATGGTATAAAACTTCTTCGCACAAGTATTATATCATGAGTAGGCGTTCAGTTTCAATTGTGTAGTTACGATTGAAAGGACGTTATTTTTGTGAAGAAAAATGAAATGAAAAAACGTTTCAGACGTTATGAAGCAGTACGTACATTTGAGTATGAGACACATAACAAGGATAAAGAGTTAATTTCAGACATGACGGAAACGGAATGGAAAGAAAAAGTAATTCAAGAATTATCAAGTGTCGATTGCGAAGAAATTTGGTTTATATTTCATGATAAGGACATGTTACCAGCAACAGAAACAAGTCCTGCAATTAAGAAAGGATTGCATGTTCATATCACAGTAATATTTGCAAATGGACGGTATCCAGAGCCAGTTGCGGAAATATTAAATACAAACGTTAGTCAAATGAATAAGGTCGGACGTATGGCCGGAGTAATGCGTTATATGACACATACAAATGACGGTGCAATGAATGATAGGAAGTATCGTTATGACATTGAAGAATTATATGCGTATAAAAGGGGAATACGAATGACTGAAGATGAAAAAAGAGCTGCATATACGGAGCATATTGTTGGTAAAGAGGTAGCGAATGAAACGGAACGTGATTTCGTTCAAGAGACAATAGTTCAAGTATTGAATGGCGAAGTAATGCAAAAAGATTTAAGACAAATCTTCATTGATGAATTTGGAATGAAACAAGGTTCAAATTTATTCATGGATAATAAAAGAAAATTATATTCGGCAGTCGATCAGTATCGAGAAGAATTTATTTATCGAAAAAGAACGGAAGGCCGTAGTTTAGTAACGGTATATATTGAAGGACAGGGAAACGTTGGTAAAACGACATTAGCAAGACTAATGTGTCAGTATCAAAATAAAAAACATGGTTTTCAAAAGGATAAATATTTTGAAAGTTCGGCAGATGGAAAGAGTTTGACGAGTGACCCATTTCAAAATTATGAATTTGAATATTCAACGTTGTTAGATGAATTTATGCCAGAGCAAAATTTAGGCTTCACGTCATTTAACAAATATTTTAATCAAACGGGCATAGTTGATGTAGCAAGTCGTCAGAATGTGAAACCGTGGTATAGTGATTTTTGCATTATATCGAAGTCACGGCCGTTGATTCAAACAGTAAATGCGTTGTTTAAAGAAGCGTCAATTGAAGAACAAAGAGATCCCTACAATGTACGTTTGCAAATTCAAAGACGTATACCGATAAATATTGTATTTGAAAAAGGACATATCACAGTGAAAAAGTTTAATGTTAATGAAAATAGATATGAGATTTGGAATGAATATAAAGGTGATACAAAGTCGCATGAATTTTTGACAAAATTCTTACAAGAAACAAATGTGTTAATTGAAGAAGTAAGAGCTTCATTTGAGATAGCAGACATGTTAGACGTAGATTTGATTGATTAATTGATATTAAAAATTGCCATATGATATAAATCTCCTTAAGAAATGGACGTGCCTTTTAGGTACGTCTTTTTTTGTGTCGAAAAAATAAGAATGTTGTAGTAGCAACGATAGTTAAAGGTAAAAAATCATTTGTGATATTTGTTATGTATGACGAAAGGAGGAAAAATATAATGGCGAATCGTTGGTGGAAAGTAACGGTTATAGATGGAGTCGAACATAGACAAGAAGTCTATTTCGATGAAGAAACACAACAAGTAATTGAGGAACAAATCGAACAAGAGAAAGAAAGAGAAAATATGAATTTCAAAGATTTTTGGGACGCAACATTTAAAGCATAAAACAAAATTAGGAGGAAATGAAAATGAATAACAATATTGAGTATGTAATTAACGGTAAAGAAACATTTGGGAAAATGGTGTATTTAGGTGCAAGTGATTGGACGGATAAAGACGGCAATATTAAGGGTGTAAGAATTAATGTTGGTTTATCAGAAAAATTTATGACAATTGTAGTCAAAATTGAAAATAAATCAAAATCAAGTTTAGATGCAGTTGAAAAAGGTACAACAATTGATTTTAAAGATTTAAAGGGAACAATTTATAATTTTAATGGAAATGTAGGAATGTCATTAAAGGCGACCGACATGGTCAAATAAACGTGATGAGAGCCGTTTTATAGCGATAGATGTTAAATAGTAATGGGTTGTGTTAAAACGGCGGAAAACGCAAAATAACGGCAAATTACGACGTGCTAATGCGTTGAGTATCAACGTGTTAGCGATACGTCTGTAAATTAGCGAAATTAAAATATTGGAGGAAATCAAAATGAAAAAGACAATTACAATTTGTACAACAATTTTATCAATGGCAGGTATTTTTTTAGGTGGAGCAAACGCAAGTGCAGCGGAGCCTGTTGAAACAAAAAGCACTGTTGGAGTTACATTCAAAAAACCAGAAACAAGTTTTGAATTAAAAGTAAAAGATGTTGATTTTGGAACAGTACCAGTTCGACAAGACATAAATGGTTTTAGTTTAGGTGTTTCAGATTTGGTAACAGTCAAAGGTAATTATGCAAGTGAAACGGATAAGGTAGACATTACAGTTCAACGAACAGATGAAATGGGCGAAAACAATATTCCAATTGTTGAAATTGGTACAACATTAACTGCTGGTGTTAAAGCGAAAGTGATTGAAAAAGAACCAGTGAAACTTTATGACGGTGTAAGTGGTCAAAAATTCACGTCAGGGGATTTTGAAAAAGATAAAGATTGTGCAACTGTATTTGCAAAAATTGACCCAAATAATTTTAAATCAGGGAAATTGACTGCTGATCTTAAATGGACGTTAACACCACATGTAAATATTTAACAATAAATGCGTGCGTGAGGTGTGAAATCATTTCACGCACAGTTTAATTAAGGGAGTGAAAAGTGATGAAGAAAGATAAAAAGACACAAAGAGTCGAAACAAGACTTACAGAAAAACAAAATGAATTATTA
>DXBN01000178.1 GCA_019116505.1 Candidatus Enterococcus avicola
AAATTGGTGCTATAATCCTAACAGCAATTGCCAATGGTATCGGAATGAATTTCTTTTTAGCTCCTGCTAATGTACTCTCAGCAGGTTTAAACGGTGTTTCGCAAATTACAGTTGCGATAGCGGATGCTCAATTGGGAATTTATCTTAGCCTAGGAGCGTTAATTTTAATTTATAATATCCCTGTTTTTATTTTAAGTTTTATCAAGCTAGGTAAAGATGCGACACTTTTCAGTTTAATTAACGTAATGGGGATTTCTCTAGCGACAATGCTTATTCCTGAAGGCGCCGTTTCGGATAACATTTTATTAAACGCAATTGTTGGGGGCGTTTTAATTGGTGCTGGTGTTGGACTTTCACTTAAAATGGGCTTTACGACTGGTGGAATGGATATTATTTCCCTTATTTTTTCTAAAATGACGGGAAAAACTGTCGGTAGTTACATGCTGGCTTTAAATGGCTTAATTATTTTAATCGCAGCCAGTATTTTCTCAATCGAAAGTGCACTATTCACTGTAATTTCTTTATATGCGATGAGCCGTGTGGTTGATTTAATGCATACGAGTCATCAAAAGATTACCGCGATGATTGTTACCACACATGCCGAAAAAGTTGGAAAAAACATCTCTGAACGCTTATTTAGAGGAATGACCCTACTCCCTTCAGTCGGAGGCTTTTCTGGCTTACCAAGTAGCACGATTATGATTGTGATTACCCGCTACGAGCTTTATGATTTAGAACAAGCAACACTTGAGATGGACCCTAATGCTTTTATTAATATTTTACCAACTCATTCCATCCTAGGTCGCTTCGCCAATGATGATGAAACCCGCCATTTTAAGGCAACAGGTATCTATCCAGACATTAAAGTCTCTAAACGTTAAATTTCTAATTTTACAAGTTTGAAAAAAAATAGTATGATGTGGACTAGAAACTATAAAAGGGGGCTTTTTTTGTGAGTGCCAAATATACTGATCAAGAAGTTCAAGAAATTCAAGACCGTATTGTTACATCATTAGAAACTGTGATTGACCCTGAACTTGGGATTGATATTGTGAACCTAGGTTTAATATATGAAGTAGAATTTGATGCTGAAACGGGTGATACATTAGTTAAAATGACTTTAACCACTATGGGTTGTCCTTTAGCTGATGTGATTACTGATAATATTCATGATGCATTAGAAGATTTAGAAGAAGTTAAAAATGTTGATGTCAAATTAGTATGGTATCCAGCATGGACAACCGATCGGATGTCAAGATATGCACGTATCGCATTAGGCATTCGTTAAAAAAACAGGGCCGTGACTTTATTGTCACACGCCCTGTTTTTTTGTGTCTTTTTCCAGCCAAAACTGGTTGATGGCTTGCTCAAGTTGCCTTGGTTGATATAACACTTGATGATGTTGCCAATGTTGCGGGAATAAGCTTCGATAACGTGACGTGTTAAACCGTGTATCTAATAGCAACACAACACCTTGGTCGGTTGCATCACGAATCACTCGCCCCGCAGCTTGTAAAACCTTATTCATGCCAGGTAATTGATAGGCGTACTCAAACCCTCGATTATTCTCGTTGCTAAAGTAATCTTTGATTAACTCCTGCTCAGGGTTAACTTGTGGTAGTCCTACACCAACAATTGCCGTTCCAATTAAACGATCCCCTCGCAAATCAATTCCTTCAGAGAAAATCCCACCTAGAACACAAAAACCAACGAGTGTTTGTGTCGGATTAACAACAAATCGATTTAAAAAGGTTTCCCTTTCGGCTTCGTTCATATTGGTTTCTTGAATCAATGTCTGAACATCTGGATATATCTCTTTGAATAAATCAGCGACTTGATCTAAATATTGATACGATGAAAAAAAGACTAAATAGTTGCCCGTTTTAGCTTCAATCATCATATGAATCGCCTCGACGATTTGCATTAAACTATCGGCTCTTTTTTGATAAGTCGTTTGAATATAATTGGCCACGAGAATTGCTTGATTAGTCATTGGAAACGGACTGCCAACACGATAAGCAAAAGGTTCTTCTCCACCCCCAAGACTATTTTGATAATAATCAAGTGGACTTAAACTTGCTGAAAACAACAAGCTTCCCTTACCTTTATTTAAGGTGTTTTCTAAAAATTTGGATGGATTCATACAAAATTGTTTGATTTTAATTTGATATAAACTAATTTCAATGGTTGTTTCATAAGAATCATCATAGAATTCACTCATTTTTAGAAAACGAATGCACTCAAAGTAATGCGGTAAAATTTGATTTTTTTGATGACCATCTTTTTCATCAATTAACAATTCCTGAATTTGCTCGACTAATTGAAAAATGAGATTAATCAAGCTTTCAGCTGGTAATTGTTGATGCTTAAAGCGCCAGCCTTCTCGTTCACTACGTTCTTTTAACAAATCAAATTCTGAAATAATCTTAGCTAAAATTTTATGCGTTTTTCGTTTTCTTTTGGGAATTAGCGCAGTTAGTTTAACGAACAGTTGATCCGTAACACTTGCTGAATACATCTCTCTTGAACGGTTAATCAGATTATGCGCTTCATCGACTAAGAAATACGATTCTGATTCATTTTCATCAAAAAAACGACGTAAGTATACAATCGGATCAAATACATAATTATAGTCAGCAATGATTAAGTCACAAAACAAACTCACATCTAGCGATAACTCAAAAGGACAAATTGTATGTTTACGAGCATAGCTTTCAATTACCTCACGGGTCATTTGATTTTCATGATGTAGCAAATCCCAGAGCGCCTCATTAATGCGATCATAATAGCCGTTAGCGTAACGACAATCAATTGGATTACAAAGTCGCTCATCTAAAAAGCAAATTTTATCTTTAGCGGTTAGCGTGACACTTTTTAAATCGGCCCCTTTTTCTTGTAAAACTTTAAATGCATCTTCAGCGACCGAGCGAGTAATCGTTTTTGCGGTTAAATAAAAAATACGTTCGGCTTGTTCCTCCCCTAGTACTTTTAAAGCAGGGAACAACGTCGAAATCGTTTTTCCAGTTCCAGTCGGTGCTTCAGCAAAAAGTTTTTTTTGAGTTTTTAAAGCTTTATACGCAACGACTGCTAACTCGCGTTGGCCTTTGCGATAGTTTTCGTAGGGGAACATTAATCGCTCTAAAGACGTATTGCGAACACGTCGCCAATTATCTTGAAAGAGCAACCATCTGCTGTATTCCGTCATTAAGTTTTCTAAAAAACTCCTTAAATCTTCCGCTGTGAAATCTCGTGTCTCATAAGTTATTTGCTCCGTAGTCGTTTGAAAGTACGTTAGTCGCACTTTAATGCTATCTAACTCGTTTTGTAACGTATAAATATATGCATAGACCATACCTTGAGCAAAGAAAAGTTCCTTTTTAGCAGGTTCAAGCTCTTCAAAAACACTGGCTGACGTCTTAATTTCATCTATGACCCATGAATCTTCTTTTTGAAAGATGCCATCTGCTCGGCCTTCAATTTGAATTGAGTCATTTGCAAAAGTATAATTAGTTTTTAAAAAGACTTCTCTTTGGTACTCTTCTCCGGCTTCTTTTTGCAATTTCCGATGAATTCGCGCACCCTCTTGAGCGTTATGCGGGCTTGTTCTACGATTATCAATATCACCCGATCGTAAAACAAATTCAACTAAATCGCGGACAGATATTTTTCCTCTACGCAAATAAATCACCTTCTTCAAGTTATCATTATAGCCGATACAGCTATAATCATATAGCTTGATTTAAAGATTTTTAAAAGACTTAATCTTTCTTGGAAAATAGTTGCTGTAACTGTTTAAGAAACGTTTGGAATAAAGCAATCGGAATCCCCATTTTTTGATAATTTTCTAGAATGGATTGAATCTCCATCCCAAGATAACCTAAGTATAAAACGGTTAGTAAAACGATTCCTGTTTTTCCTGGAATAATCAAAGCAACTGGCAGGAAAAACACGAGTAAAATCGTGCTAGCTATTTTTCGAATGATGCCGTTAATTCCTTTTTTTGAAAGTATTTCATGATTCATTTTGGCCGCTAGTACCCCACTCAAAAAATCAATCATCATTGCTACTGATAAAAGCGATAAAATATAAAGAATCTTTTGTTCTTTCATTAAGTGAATCAGTTCGTTAATCTCCATCTTCTCACCTCCTACTCTTATTAACGAGTTTGAAAGTGAAATTGTCACAGTTTTTTTGATATTCTTATTTTGTCAATCAACTTTATCTAGGTTATACTAAAGTAAGAACGTTTACAGGAGGTTATTTATGCAAATTCAACAAATCCCAACAGGACCAATTCAAGAAAATTGTTATATTATCTGGAATAACGATGAATTGTTAATTATTGATCCTGGTGCAGATCCACAACTATTAATTAATCAAATCGAAAAAACGCAAGCTAAACCGATTAGTATTTTATTAACTCATACTCACTACGACCACATTGGTGCGGTCGATGCGCTTCGCGATTATTACTCGATTCCAGTCTTTGTAAGCCCATTAGAAAATGATTGGCTAGGCAAGCCACTTTTAAATTTATCGAGTCGTCACCCTGAGATGGGCGGTTTAATTGTTCGTCCGGCTGAACATGAATTTGAGCTGAAAGAATATTCTATCGGCAACTTTTCATTCCGTGTAGTCGCGACACCGGGCCACTCTCATGGTAGTGTCAGTTTTGTTTTTGAGGACTTTGTAGTAAGTGGCGATGCTCTTTTTAAAGGAAGTATTGGACGAACAGACTTATACACCGGTAATTTAGAACAACTTTTAACAAGTATTAAAACCGAACTCTTCACCCTTCCCGACCACTATGCTGTTTATCCTGGTCACGGTGAGGCGACAACAATCGGCTTTGAAAAAGCAACAAACCCTTTTTTTAATCGATAATATAAAAAGAATCGAGGAATAAAAAATGACAAAAACAGAACTATACGTCGTGCGACATGGGAAAACAATGTTTAATGCGATTCAACGCGTGCAAGGTTGGTGTGATACTCCTTTAACCGTAGAAGGTACACAACGAATCCATGCGCTTGGTCGTGGCTTGAGAGATCATGATTTTGTAGCAGCTTATTCAAGTGATAGTGGACGAGCTATCGAAACAACACGAATTATTTTGAGTGAATTAGAAAATGGGCCAAAAATTCCTTACCATTTAGATAAACGCATTCGCGAATGGTGTTTTGGTTCTTTAGAAGGTGGTTATGATGCTGAAATGTGGGGTGTCATCCCTCGCGTTTTAGATTTTGCTTCTTACGATGAAATGATTGCCAAACGAACAACTTTTGAAGATATTTGTAATGCCGTTTATTCTGCCGATACAGCTAATTGGGCAGAAACATACGAACAACTTTCATATCGAATCCGAACTGGGATTGAAGACATTGCTCACCGTGTTGAAAAAAATGGTGGTGGTAAAGTCCTTGTCGTCTCTCACGGCCTTACAATTGCCCTCTTATTGCATCTGATTAATGAAGAGAACAATGTTCGAATTGATATCGACAACGGTTCGGTTACGCGCTTAACTTACGAGAATGGCATCTTTTCAATTCAAGAAGTTGCCGATCGTCAATATTTCCAAAAAGGCGAAACAATCGCTGAATAATTTATTAAGAAAAAATAAGCTATCATTCGACAGCTTATTTTTTTTGGGAAAATGCTTGGTATTTAAAAATAGAAACGGTATACTTGATTTTGTGATTATTTATTTAAAGGAAGGAATGAAATCATGGAATTTATTGAATTACTTAAAGCCATCCTCTTAGGTATCATTGAGGGAATTACCGAATGGTTACCAATTAGTAGTACTGGACATCTAATCTTAGCCGATGAATTTATTAAATTGAATCAAACACCCGAATTTATGTCGATGTTCAATGTCGTCATTCAACTGGGAGCAATCATGGCGGTTGTTGTGCTCTATTTTAACAAACTGAATCCTTTTTCACCCTCAAAAACAAAGGAAGAAAATAAAAACACCTGGTCCTTATGGTTTAAAGTAATTGTTGCGATTATCCCTTCAGCAATTATTGGATTACCTTTGGATGATTGGTTAGAAGCCAAATTTCATCACTTTGTACCTGTAGCATTGATGCTTATTATTTATGGTATTGGCTTTATTGTTGTTGAAAAACGAAATCGGACAAGAGAACCTAAAATGACCGATTTAAATCAAATTACCTATCAATTTGCTTTAATGGTTGGTTTTTTCCAAGTGCTAGCTTTAATCCCTGGTACATCACGCTCAGGCGCAACAATCTTAGGGGCCATTTTAATCGGAGGCTCTCGTTTTGTATCAGCAGAATTCTCCTTCTTCTTAGGAATTCCAACAATGTTTGGTGCCAGTTTACTAAAAATTGTTAAGTTTTTAGCAGGTGGCAATAGTTTTGATTTAAATGCGACAATCATTTTATTAACGGGAACGGTTGTATCATTTATTGTTTCAATCTTAGCCATTCGTTTCTTGATGAATTATATTAAGAAAAATGATTTCTCAGCATTTGGTTGGTATCGTGTTATCTTAGGCTTTATTTTACTTGCCTATTGGTTTATTTAATATAAAAAAGTCGTCTTGCTTTGAGCGAAACGACTTTTTTTGTATTGTGTATATTTTATGTATTTTTAATAATCATTCCATCAATAACATCAACAGAAATCTCACACTCATTTACGATTTGTTCAAAACGATCCAAAATTTCTTTCCACTTAATAATTTCAATTGGATCTTTTTCATTGCTAAACAATTCATGTTTTAAACGACTATATAATAAATCTGCTTCTGATTCAATTTGATTCACTTCCAAAATCAATTGTTTCATTTTCTTAGAATTTTTAAATTTAGGGAATTCTAAAATTGCAAAATGTACCCCTTTAACCGCATGGTTGACATGTTCCGCAAAAATTTCAGCACCCGGACGAATCTCCATAACAACTAAATTCTCAAAAAGATAAGTCATTGCATTAATACCATCGATAATATTGTCCAAACGCTCCGAAATGATTAAAATATCTTCGCGATCAATCGGTGTAATAAATGCATCATAAAGTTCATTGGTTAATTCATCAATCAATGCATCATTTTCTTTTTCAAGTTGATGAATGATTGCTGAATCACTTTCAAGTGTTGCTGGATTATAATTTTTGATGATTTTTTCTAAATGCTCCGCACCTGAGTGAGCATTTTTTGCTAATAATTCCATTGTATGGAAATAATCATACTGTTTTTTTCTAGCCATTTTATTATCCCCCTAAAATATTGATATAAATAATTTTGCCATGCCATAAGCAATCAAACCGCAGCCTGGGAAAGTCATTACCCAAGCAAAGATCATTTCTTTAACAATCTTCCAGTCGACACTGGATAGCCGCTTAGAGGCACCTACACCCATGATTGCGGTTGTTTTTGTATGCGTCGTCGAAACAGGTATTCCAAGGACAGAGGCTAAGAATAAACAAATTGCAGCAGATAAATCTGCCGAAAATCCTTGATATGTTTCGAGTTTAACCATATCCATCCCAACCGACTTGATAATCCGCATTCCACCAACAGATGTTCCAATTCCCATCGTAATTGAAGATAGTGCCATCACCCATAGCGGAATCACAAAGCCATTCCCACTTTTTTCAGCTAAATTATTGTAAAATAATGCTAGCATAAACACACCCATAAACTTTTGACCATCTTGTGCACCATGCAAAAACGCATTCGCAGCAGCTGCACTTGCTTGTCCGTAGTGGAAGAATTTATTCGCTTTTCTTCTAGGAACATGCTGGAAAATTGCTACTAAGATTTTAGTAATCACAAAACCACCACCAAAACCTAAAACAGTTGAAACAACTAAACCGATTAAGACTTTTTTCCATTCTCCCATGTTAACCGCTCCAAGTCCACCTAAAGCCATTGCTGCTCCCGTTAAACCAGCGATTAAAGCATGTGATTCACTTGTTGGAATACCAAAGTACCAGGCAGCAACTGCCCAGACCACTATTGCAAATAAAGATGCAGCAAGGGCTATTTGAGCTGATTGAATCCCTTGGCTATCAAATGATACGATATTACTAATCGTTTCTGCTACTTGCGCATTAAAAAATGTCATTACTAACGCACCCAGAAAATTCATCACCACCGCAATCCAAATTGCTGTATTCGGTTTCAAGACACGTGTTGATACTGCCGTTGCAATCGCATTTGGCGCATCGGTCCAACCATTGACAAAGATAACACCCATAACTAAAATGACTGTCACAATTAAAGCCACATTCAAATTTAACACCACCATGTTGTATTTTTCAATTTACATCATAGCATAGTTAGTTATGCGATTCATAGTACTTTATTCACAAAAATTCAGTCAAAAATAAGTTATTTCGTGTTAAGTAAAAATTCTTTACAACAACTATTGCAATGCTTCTTTCCATTAGGTATAATAATTAATGTTGATTTATACGTTTTTCGTATAAGAAACTTTAATTATCGGAGGTGAAATAAATGCCAAACATCGAATCTGCAATCAAACGTGTTCGCACAAATGAAAATGCTAACGCGCTAAACTCATCTCAATTAAGCGCAATGCGTACTGCTGTTAAGAAATTTGAACAAGCAGTTGAAGCTGGAGCTGATAACGTAGCTGATTTACATCAAGCAGCTGTTAAAGCAATTGACATGGCTGAAACTAAAGGCCTAGTTCACAAAAACAAAGCAAACCGCGACAAGTCTCGCCTAAGCAAAAAAATCGCTAAATAATAAAAAAGACAATCTTACTTATCGTTAGATTGTCTTTTTTGTTTTTTTATTTACGAATTAATTGACTAGTCTTTAAGACAAAAAGTTGAAAAATCAGCTCTTTGTCCATCTGCCCAGTTTTAATTTTAAAATCATTTTCAATTAATTCATCGTATAGTTGGGCCAATGTTTTAATCTCAAACTTACGAGCTTGTTGCATCGCTAATTTTACGCGAAACGAATGTACTTTTAGCACTTCAGCAATCGTGCCTTGTTGTTGTCCAATATTTTGTAATAAACGTACTTGTAATAACAAACGAATTTGACTCATTAATATGGCATTTATCTTAATCGTTTCTTCTCCTTGAACGAGTAAATCATCGTATAACCGTAAGGCTTCTTGCGCCCTGCCTTCAAGGACACTAGCCGTTAAATCAAAAACGTTTTGTTCCAAAGATTTTGGTACAAGGGCCTGCACAATTTCTTTTGAAATTTGTCGGTTTTCGCCAGCATACAGTCGAATTTTTGTTAATTCTTGCATGGCTTTTGATAAGGAGGCATCGGTTAAAAAAAAGAATAAATCAAACGCTTCTCTTGAGAATGTCAGTTGATCGTTTGTAATTGTCTGTTGTAAATAACGGCGTACATCTGCTTCTTTCATGGGTTGTACATCGATTAATTCTGCTGATTTTTTCAAGCGTTTCGTAACCTTTTTGCGCTCATCCATCTTCTCAGTATTGATCCAAAAAACTAAAATAGTCGTCTCTAATGGATTTTCGAGATATTTAATTAATTCTTCTAAATCATTTTCGGGTGCATTTTTAGGTTTTTCAGTCGTTAAAAAGAAAGGATTTTCCGCAAAAACGAGACGGTGATCACCAAAAAAAGGACTTGATTCCACTTCTAGTAAAAGTTGGCTAACAGGCGTTTCTTTTAAATCAAATTGACTAAAGTTTAAATCATTTTCTTCGATATTTAGACGTGCTAAAAAGGCCTCTCGAACTTGTTCTTGTAAAAACATCTCAGTTCCTAAAACAAAGTAGATGTTTTTTAAAGGTTTCTGTTTAATTTGTTGTATTGCTGTTTGTGCATTCATTTGGTCAATTCGAGCCCCTTTCCTACTATTGCCCTTTTTATCCTATCACGAAGAACTCGGATTGACTAGCTCTCTTTTTATTTTTGGGAGTTTGTTTGGTTGATGCCAAATATAACGAATCATTCCCTCTTGATCGGTTCGAAAAACTCGAACCTGATGCTGGTTCAAATTTGCTAACACTTCTGGATGAGGATGATTAAAATGGTTATTTACGCCACAAGAAATAACCCCTTGTTTCGCACCGATTGCCTGTAAGAATAGTTTGGTACTGGATGTTCGACTCCCATGATGCCCCAACTTGACGACATCGGCCTGAATATCTGGATAATCCCGTAAAAGTTGTCCCTCTCCTTCTGCTTCTAAATCACCCATAAATAAAAATTTAATCCTATTCATAGTTGTCTGTAAGACGAGAGAATCTTTGTTTTCCCCAATGCCTGTTTTGATTGGGGCAAGAATTTCAAACGTAATTTTGTTCCCAACGCGCTCACCTTGTGCTAATTCAACTATTTTTACTTTTTTCAGCAATTTCTTATCAAGGTTTACCATATTCTTATGTTGTAACATTCCGCTAGACAGATATAATTTTTTGACTTGAAATTCTTCTAAAATTGTTTCCAAATCGCCCGCGTGATCAAAATCGCCGTGCGTCAAAAAAAGACCGTCAATTTTTCGAATTCCCTCTCCTTTTAAAAATGGTACTACCGTATACATTGCATTGGCTTCTCCCTTTTCTTCTTCATCCCCAAAGTTCATCTTACCACCAGTATCAATTACATAAACTTCTTGATTACCAAAACTTTGGATAACAATACTGTCTCCTTGACCGACATCAACAAAGCTTACCGAAGAATA
>DXBN01000020.1 GCA_019116505.1 Candidatus Enterococcus avicola
ATTATTTAGGTAAACCAAGAGCACTAAAATTATTCGTACTACTTAACGCGATTGCTTTAATTAGCATTGGCGCCTCTGTTTTACTTAAAATTGCGCCTGTGACTGTGTTATTAAGTTATTTAATAGTGCCTTTCATTTGGAAACAAACAAACATATTTTTACAAAAGCAAGAGAAATTAGTGACCTTTTCAACGGCCATTAAAATATTAGCAATAGGTTCAACTGTTCAAGTATTAACGTATTTTATAGGAATAATATTTGTCAGATAAAAAAGAAAGAAGTTGAAATTCAATGAAAAAAGTGATGATATTAGGTGCAGGTTACGCAGGTTTAAGAGCGTTGAGAGAATTACAGAAAAAAACAAAAGGGTTCGAAGTAACGATTGTTGACCGTAATAGTTATCATTTTGAGTCAACAGATTTACATGAAGTCGCAGCAGGAACACAACCATGGGAAAAAATCACATATGAAATTAGTGATGTTGTCAATCCAAGTATCACAACATTTATTCAAGATGAAGTGATTGAAATTGACGCAAAAAATCAAGAAGTTCATTTGAAAGATAGTGGCGTTCATCAATATGATTATTTAGTCGTTTCTTTAGGCTTCCGATCTGAAACATTTGGTATTCCAGGTGCTGAAGAATTTGCTTTAGAAATGATTGATATTGATTCTGCTCGTAAAGTGCATGAAAATATTTTAGCAGCGATGGATAAATATAAAGAAACCCAAGATCGTAAATATTTAAATATTGCTGTTTGTGGCGCAGGATTTACTGGTATTGAGTTAGTCGGTTCACTTGTTGAAAATAAAAAAGAATTTGCCAATCGTGCAGGAGTTAAGAAAAGTGATGTGACTATCTATTGTGTGGAAGCAGCACCAAGTATCTTACCAATGTTTAACGATGAGTTACGTAAATATTGTCTAGACAATCTAGCAAAATGGGATGTCGAATTAATGACAGGTAAAGCAATCAAAGGCTTAAAACAAGATACGGTTGTTTATGCTGATGGTGAAGTTGAAAAAGAACTTGCAGCAGGTACAATTATTTGGACAACTGGTGTGAGTGGTAGTGAAATCATTGGTAAATCTGGTTTTGAAGAACGTCGTGGTCGTGTGATGGTTAAACCAAACTTGACGGATCCAATGTATGACAATGTTTATTTAATTGGTGACGTGAGTGCGGTAATGGATCCTGAAACAAACCGTCCATACCCAACAACTGCACAAATTGCTTTAAAAATGGGTGCTCATGCTGGACGAAATATTTTAGCACAAATTGCTGGTCAACCAACAACGGACTTCAAATTTGAATCATTAGGTTCAGTCGCATCTATCGGCAATACGCATGCATTTGGACTTGTTGGAAAAATTAATGTAAAAGGTTATCCCGCTTCATTCGTTAAAAAAATGATTATGAATAAATCATTATTAGACACAGGTGGCGTGAAAGAAGTCATGGCAAAAGGGCGCTTTGATTTGTATAGATAAAAAGCTTATATCAAAAGTGTTTAATGGTTAATAATAAGTAAATATGTTTCTCCAAAGTTAGAAAATCTATCTAACTTTGGAGTTTTTTGTCAGAAATTGAAGTCGTCAAATATTTTCAAATTGGATTGTTAAACCAATCAAAGTAAAAGATAATACGTTATGTTAAAATACAATTAATAGTGAGGAGGTTTAGATATGAATATAGTAATTTATCATTCAAATGATTTTCATAGTGATTTTAATAATCTTAAGAAAGTTAATTCTTATCTTCGAAAAAATAAAACAAAAAATGATTTGTATTTTGATAGTGGAGACTACACTGACTTATCGAGTATTATTGTCCAGGCAGATGGTGGAAAATCAGCTATGAAACTAATGGTTGATAGTCAATTGGATGCAATGGCTATAGGGAATAATGAAATTGACTTGGGATGTTGTGCACTCGAAAAGCTAACGGAAAGTGGGATTCCACTAATATCAACAAATTTACGAAATTTGAATAATGCTTCTGTTCAAGGTGTTTTATCGTCAAAGATTTTTATTCGCGCAGGTAAACGACTGCTGGTACTTGGTTTATCCCCATATTACAGTAAAGATTTATTACACGAAGCATATGATTTGTTTTTTATGATGGGCGGACTTCGTACACATGAGCCGATAGAGTTATTGAAGGAAGAAATAGAAAAGCAAAAAGAAAAGTACGACTATTGTATCCTTCTTTCTCATAGTGGTCTGGGGATCGATCAGATGATTTTAGAAGCTGTTTCTGAAATTGACTTATGTTTGGGTGGTCATACTCATGATATTGAAACATATAGAGGGTATTCCCAATCTGGTAAAGGTGAAAAGTTAGGAAAAATTACGTTAGAAGTGATAGAAGGACAACTTGTTGAAGTTGAGAATATTCAGCTAGATTTAAAGGAATCAAATGATTTACAATTTGATAAATTATATAGTGAAATTGAAAAATCCACAGATCGATTATTATCTAAACCACTATCGTATATTCGAGAACTACCATTTACAGCTTTTAAGCAGTCTGAGTTAATTAATTTTATTTGCGATGCATTAATGAAGGAGAGTCACTATGAATGCGATCTTGCTATTATGCATGCAGGTATTGCAGAAAAGGCGCTTGTACATCCTATTTCAAGAAAAAGCTTGATTGAAACTTTTCCTTCCAAACTAAATCCAACAAAATATAAAATTAATGGGAAAGAACTCAGAGAAGCGATTCATTTATCTTTTGACGACGAAAATATAAGAAGAAGTGGCAAAGGCGCAGGGTTTAGGGGAAGTGTTTTGGGGACTCTAGGATTTAGTCGAAATGTTAAAATTATTGAAGAGTCGCGTGTGATTACTATAGATGGTCAGCTGCTGGAAGATGATAAGAGCTATTTAATCATTACTGATGATTATCTCCAAAGAGGTAGTGGTTATCCTAGTCTTAAAGTAGCTGATAGTGAGGCGATCTTTGAACCAGGATTCATTCGAGACCTAGTCGAAAAGTATTTGATGGATGAAGAGCTATTTAAATTTTCTAAAGAGATTAGAATTTTTTAATACGCACTTCATATAATTAAAGAAGACAAATAAAAAGGTATTTATACTAAACTGGACCAAAAAAGATCAGCCCCTGAATACACTGTGACGAAAATCATAGCGTACTTCGAGGCTTATTTTTTTAAATACTGATTCATCTAATTGTTAATTTTTTATTGTATCGCCTGATCTAAGTCGGTAATCAAATCTTCAATGTCTTCAATCCCGCAAGATAATCGGACTAAGGTTGGGGTAACGCCCATTTTTAGTCGTTCTTCTTCAGAAATGGCGGCATGTGACATTAGCCACGGTAAAGAAAGAATCGACTCAACGCCACCTAAGCTGACTGCTACAATTGGTACTTTACAATTTTTTAGTAAGGATTCAACTTGAGCTTGGGACTCCAATTCAAAAGAGAGGACAGCGCCATTATTTTTTGCTTGTTTTTGATGAATCTCATATCCAGGATGAGTCGGAAGCCCAGGATAGTAGACTTGTTTGACTTGTTTTTTTGTTTGTAAGAATTCTGCGATTTTTTGGGCATTTTCAATTGAACGCTCCATACGTAAACCCATTGTTTTCACACCGCGAAGTAGAAGCCAGCCGTCTTCAACAGAAAGAACAGCACCGAGCGCTTTTTGATGAATTTTTAATCGTTTATGCAAGCTTTCATTGTTGGTTGCAACAAGTCCTGCAATCACATCGCTATGGCCATTAATAAACTTTGTGCCGGAATGAATAACAAGATCAATCCCTAAAGGTAAGGTTTCTTGTCCAAGAGGGGTCATAAAGGTATTATCACAGGCGACTAAAATATCACGTTGTTTCGCCATATTTGTTACCGCTTTTAAATCAGTAATGGTTAATAATGGATTTGAAGGGGATTCTAAGTAAATCATTTTTGTGTTCGGTTGAATGGCGTTTTCCCATGCCGACAAGTCGGATTCATCGACCATCGTATACTCGATGCCAAAACGAACAAGAAATTCTTGAATCGTTTGAAAGGTTCCACCATAAATGTTTTTTGCTAGTACGAGGTGATCGCCTTTTGAGAGTAAAAATAGTACAGCATTGATTGCTGCCATGCCAGAAGAAAAAGCCAGTCCGTATTCCGTGTCTTCAAGGATTTTAATGCATTCTTCTACCGCTGTAATTGTCGGGTTTCCAAATCGGGTATAATTATAACCTTCGTGATGGAATGCGTCCGGTTGATGAAATGTCGATGCTTGAAATTTTGGAATAGAAGAAGCGCCTGTGTCTTTACAAATAACAGGATATCCATGTAATAATTTGGTATTCATTTTCATGATAAATCCTCCCAATCGTCCATACTCTTAATAAATGAAAAAATATATAATAACTTACCGCCAAAGTAACATAGTTTGAAAGGGCTTGTCAATCACACTCAAAGAAAAAGAGTTTCACTCTTTTTTCAAAAAATGACCTAGCATGATAACGGATTCATTGCTTTTTTACAGAGAATAATGTAAAAAAGTTAAATAAGATTTAGATGATAAAGCACAAAAAGCGATTGACCCCTATTGCATAAAATGGTAAGTTTTGGGTGTCATTTAACGATTACTTGTTACAATGACATTTTTTGGAAGATGAAATGATAGCGTTTTCTTTGTCGTTTTCGAAAAAAAATGAAACAAAAAGTGCGTTCTTTTCCAAAAAAAAGTAAAAAAAGGTACAATTAAGACAGTGTTAAATAAGGAAGGAGGAAGTCAAATGGAAATAGTTATCATTGGAGGGATTGCGGCAGGCATGAGTGTTGCTGCGAAAGCTTCAAGAACCAACAAAGAGGCAAACATTACTGTCATCGAAAAAGAGTCATTCGTCTCATTCGGAGCCTGTGGTTTGCCGTATTATTTGGGTGATCAATTTGATGATCAAGGAGAAATGTTTTCACGGACACCGGAACAAATGGAAAAAAGTGGAATCAACTTATTGCTAGAACATGAGGTAACGCAAGTTGATTTTACACAAAAAATCATTCGTTTTACGGATTTAAAGAGTGGTGAAAGTAAAACAAAAAGTTATGATCGCTTGATGATTGCAACGGGAGCGCAACCGATTGTACCGCCAATTCCTGGTATTGATTCAAGTAATGTTTATACGATTACGAAGCCAGAACCGGTGAAAGAATTAAAAGAACGGTTACCTGAGATTCAAAAGGTGGTCGTGATTGGTGGCGGATTTATTGGTGTGGAAGTTGCAGAACAATTGAGACATCAAGGCAAAGAGGTGACATTGGTTGAAGCTGATACGAAAATTATGGGCGGTCCGTTTGATCCAGAGTTTTCCGATAGGCTTGCGATGGCAATTGAAGAAGCCGGTGTACAAGTTCATTTAGAAGAACGAGCAGAACAGTTTGTGACTGACGGTGATCGTGTGACAAGTGTGAAAACCAATAAAGGCGAATACACAGCGGATGTTGTGATTGTAGCCATTGGTTTTAGACCAAATACGAAGTTCTTAGCTGGCCAAATTGAGATGCTTGGCAATGGTGCAATTATTGCCGATGCTTATGGACAAACATCGATTCCAGATGTCTTTGCAGCAGGCGATTGTGCAACAGTACCGCATCGTTTATCAGGTGATATTTATTTACCATTAGCGACAATGGCTAATAAGATGGGCCGTTTAATCGGTACGAATATTGCGGTTGAAAATCCGGAAGAACGCGTAGCATTTCCAGGAACGTTGGGCTCAAGTGCGATTAAAGCCGGAGAGTACGAAGCCTTTAGTACCGGTGTGACCGAAAAGCAAGCCAACAACTTAGGGCTTGATTTCAAAACAACAACCATCGAAACGAATAACCATTCTAATTACTATACGGTTCAAGAAAAAATCATGATCAAATTGATTTATGATGCGAAAACTTATGTCTTGTATGGTGCTCAAATGTTTGGTAAAAACGAAACAGTCTTGCGTGGAACGGGCTTAACAACCGCGATTCATGCGGGATTAACAACGAAAGAATTAGGGTTTGTTGACTATGCTTATGCCCCACCTTTTGCTTCAACTTGGGAAGCGATTAATGTGGCGGCAAATACGGCTAAATAAAGGGGAGAAAATAAATGATCGATTCACCATTTTTTACGCAGTTTTTAAAAATCAGTAACTTTTTTACTCTGATTGCTATTATTCTTTTTATCGCAGCACTCGTATTTTTAAAAGTCTTAAAAGATAAACGAGTGAGCTTTTCACAACGAATGATTATTGGTTTAGTCATTGGTTTAGTTTTAGGGGTTGGATTAGATTTAGTTGGTAGCTCAAATCCAATTTTTGTTGACTATGCACGAACAGAAATTTCCGTTTGGTTTGGATTAGTCGGAACTGGTTTCTTAAAACTAGTTCAATTATTAGCCGTTCCAGTCGTATTCTTATCAATTATTAAAGTGGTTGTGGATGTTGAAGGTGACCGTATTAAGAGTTTAACGGGCCGGACTTTTGCAACATTATTAGGAACAACAGCAATTTCAGCATTAGTTGGTATTTTAGTTGTAAAACTATTCAATCTACAAGGTGCGAGCTTTGCCGCTGATTTAACCGATTCAAAAGCGGACTTCATGGGGAATATCGCCGCACAAAGTTTCCCAGAGTTTTTCTTAAAACTGATTCCAAGTAATATTACACAAGTCATGAGTGATAATGGTAGTATCGTTTCAGTCGTAATTATTGGAGCGATGTTTGCCAGTGCAATCCGTTTCTTGAAAAAGAAAAAACCAGCAGAAGTGGCGCCTTTTGTGACATTACTTGAATCATTAAAAGTAACCATCAATTCTGTTTTAACAAACGTTATTAAATTAATGCCTTATGGTGTTACCGCGTTAGTTGCAAATACCATTGTTTCAAATGGTATGCAAGCGATTATCGGCATGCTTGGTTTCATCTTAGCACTTTACACAGGTGTGATTATCATGTTACTCGTTTATGTCGTCATGCTACTAGCAATGGGCTTAAACCCAATCACATTCTACAAAAAATCATTTACAACATTAGTCTTCGCCTTTTCTTCACGTTCAAGTGTGGGTACATTACCTTACACGTTGAAAACATTACAAGAAGATTTAGGTGTGTCGGGAGAGACATCAAACTTTGTGGGAACATTAGGTACATCAATCGGAATGAACGGTTGTGCGGGTGTTTTCCCAGCAATGTTAGGAACATTAATTGCCGGCGCTGTTGGTGCTGAATTAAACTTCTCTTTCTACGTTTTAGTCGTTGTTGTTGTAACAATCGGCTCAATCGGGATTGCCGGCGTACCAGGAACAGCAACAGTAGCTGCGACCGTTACATTAAATGGTCTAGGTTTTGGTCATACGATTTCAAGTATCGGTGCGATTTTTGGGATTGACCCAATTATCGATATGGGTCGTACAATGTTAAACGTTGCTGGTGCAATGGTTTCAGCAATTGCTGTTGACCGTTGGGATGGCACCTTTAACCGTGAAATGTACGATGCGCCAATGGTGGCAAAATCAGACGACGAATAAAATCATGAGTCAAGAGCATGGGGGAAATCCCATGCTCTTTTTTGTGAAACAAACAAAAAAATGCTGTATTTTTATCATTTTAAAGAAGTAAAAAACATTGGTTTAAGATAACTAATATACGATGGCTATCTAGCAAGTTACCAAGTAAGAGATCAAAGTAGCCAGTCAATTACATCCGCTTGCTTTTTTTGATGAAGCACAAATATGTAAATACTTCGGTTAGTCGAAGTGTTTTTTTGCATTTTAAAAGCTAAGATATTCCATTGAAAGAGCTTTTATCCGGTGTTAAGCTAGACTCAACAATCGTTAGGAGTGAAACAAATGACGAAAAAACCGAATATTGTCTTAATGGTCGTCGATCAAATGCGTTTTGATGCGATGGGAGCAAACGGGAACCCAATTATTTCGACTCCCAATTTAGATATGATGGCAGAACAAGGCCATAATTTTAATAATGCCTACGCTGCAGTTCCAAGTTGTATTCCGGCAAGAGCGGCTCTGATGACAGGTATGTCGCAAGAAAATCATGGACGGGTTGGTTATGAAGATGGTGTCTATTGGGATTATGAGCAAACACTCGGTAGTACTTTTAAAGAAGCCGGTTATCAAACGCAAGTTATCGGTAAAATGCACGTCTTTCCTGAACGAAATCGACTGGGCTTTGATCATGTGGAATTGCACGATGGCCATTTGCATGCCAATCGGAACCAAAATAAAAAACATTTAACCCAATATACTGGTAGTGATGATTATTTACGTTGGTTAAAAGAGAAAAAAGGTATGGCAGCTGATATTATCGATGATGGCTTGGATTGTAATTCGTGGGTAGCACGTCCTTATGGAAGTAGCCTTACAGATGAAGAAAGTAGGACAAGTACATGATTAAGATTCCAGGTGGACAGTATTTGATTGGAACAAATGATGGCGTTGGTTTTTCTGGTGATTTAGAAGGGCCGCAAGTCCAAGTGACACTCGAGGCTTTTGAAATTGCCGAAACACCTGTAACAAATGAGGAATTCGCACAATTTGTTGCAGCAACGGGTTATGTGACTGAATCAGAAACATTTGGTTGGTCATTTGTTTTTGATTATTTTATTCAAGAATTAGATGAGCAATACAAACAAAGCGTGCCTAATCTAAAATGGTGGAAAGGTGTCCACGGTGCCGATTGGCGACATCCAGAAGGGCCGGGATCGACAATTGATAATCGATTGGATCATCCAGTTGTACATGTCTCACGCAATGATGCGATTGCTTATTGTCAGTGGGCCGGCTTACGTTTACCAACTGAAGCCGAGTGGGAAGTTGCTGCAAAAGGCGGTACGAAATATGAGCGTTATCCGTGGGGCGAAGAATTTTTAGTCGACGGTCAATACCAATGCAACATCTGGCAAGGCAATTTCCCAGTTGAAAATACATTAGTAGATGGCTACGGAAATACTGCACCAGTTAGAACATTCAAGCCGAATGGTTATGGCTTGTATCAAGTTGTCGGTAATATTTGGGAGTGGTGCGTCAATCCAAGAGGAATCCCTCTAAGTGCTTTTAACCAGCTTCAAGGCAATGAATTTTGGCAGAAATTACAAACAATTGATGATGCACCATATGCGATTAAAGGTGGTTCATTCTTATGCCATGATTCTTACTGCAATCGTTATCGCATCACCGCAAGAAATGGCAACACGGGTATGTCAGCAAGTAATAATATGGGCTTTCGTTGTGCACGAACAATCTAAAAAACCCACCTTCTTTTCTCTGAGATGAAAAGAAGGTAGGTTTTAATTTAATCAATTAACGATGCATCATTTGTTCGTTATATTTTAAATATTTTTTTGCAAAATTTGACAGATGTTGTGTTACTTTACGGGTCAAGGGATAAAGTAGCACACCGAACGCACATAAGATAAGGCTAGCTCCGAATGTGAACCAAGTAAAAGCTTGTAGTTTTATCAAAAGAACTAAAATGAATAGAGCGGGTGAGAAGGTGAAAGTCAATGTGATAATCCATAAGCTAAATAACAATGCCAGTAATGTGATACCAACTGCTAGTCCGACGATTAAATTGAAAAAAATTACGCCAAACACGCCAAGGAGATTAACTTGTTTCTGTTCTGTTTTATTCATATGTATCCCCTCTTTAATTAAACATTCTCCAGTTGTGACAAGTTAATGATTTGTTGGTATTGGCTATTTTGTTCTTCGGAAACTTTATGTGAGACTTCAATTAAGGTTGAATCGGAACGAAGTAGCATTTGATTGATTTTTTGACTAGTTTCGTTGTCTAACGCAGAGGAAATCTCATCTGCCAAAATAATTTCCCGCTTCGCTAATAAGCCCCGTGCAATTTCAATTCGTTGCAATTGCCCACCAGAAAGATTTTTACCGTTTTCACCGACTTCATAACCAAGACCTTTTTCAGCAATTAGTTCAGCCAACTGACTTTGTTCAATAACTTTGTCTAAGTCTGTTTGATTATAAGGATTCCCCATCGTGATGTTGAATAAAATCGTATCATCAAAAATAAAGGGATCTTGTTTGATGAGTGCGACTGAATTTTGAATGCTTTCAGAGGAATGTCTTTGATTATTGATTAAATATTCGCCTTCAGCAAACGGCATAAAGCCACCTAAAGCTTTTAACAAAGTTGATTTACCGTAGCCAGAAGGACCGGTGATTAGTAGCTTGTCGCCTTTTTGTAATTCAAAATTTAATTGACCAAAGAGTTTTTTCTCGCCAATACTTAAGCCGCCCTCGCTGACTTTGATTGAATGTATTTCAAACGGGGCATTGCCCGAGAGATCGTATGTTTTTTCTTCAAGACCTTCAATTTTTTTGAAAATAACTGCAGTCGTCTTCTTATCATTGGCGGCACTCACAATTATCATTAACGGATTAATTAAATAGTTAGTCACCTGAACAATCGCCATGAAATGTCCAATTGAAAGGTTCGCTTGAATGACTTGATAAATACCAAAACTAAAAGCTAAACCAAAAATAGCTAAGTTAGCAACGGAACCAACTGTTTGATTGCTTAGATTAACGGTATTGTTCATCCTCTTTAAACTATTTTCAAGCTGCGTCGTAATCTTCGAAAAGTCTTTTTTTGCTGATGCTTGCGCATTGTAATTGACAATCGTATCTTTGCCTTTCATGTAATCATTCAATTTACCGGTGTAAAGACTATTGCTAGCTGACCAAGCAGCTGAACTACTTTCAATTTTCTTTGCAAATAACTGTGAAATAATAATCGGTACACAAGAAGCGACGACGAACATCAGCATCGTCAAAGGACTCAAGAAAATCCCATAAGCTAAAGCAAAAACAAACATTAAAGCATTTTGAATAATGGCGACTTCACTGAGAAATCCTTTGGTTTCAATTTGCTTTAAGTCGTTTGTGAAAAGCGAAAGTTGCTCCTTAATCGAATGCTCGTCACTTGAATTCAAACTAGCGTCAAACGTTGCCGCTTTGATTTGCGTGTTGCATTGATAAAGTAAATTGTTTTTAGCATAAACAAACGCAACCCCTAAGACGAATAAGACGGAAAGACCAATAACCGTAATCATAATCGTTTGAACCAATTGATCGATGTTACCCATCGTAGCACTATCAATGAACCTCCCTGTGATATACGCTGTGAAGATTCCACCGATACTTGTAATTATCGATAAAACAATTGTCAGGAATAACCATTTCCCTTTTCCGTATTTAAAAATATACAGTTCTTTCATTTTCGAACACTCCTTTTTATTAAATATATTATTTTTATAATTATATCATCCGTATTTTGATGAGGGATATAAGACCAAGGTCGGATTGTTTTTAAATATTTTCAAAAAAGGCAATTACAGGAAGATAACCGAAATAATAAAGATTTACTGAAAAACCCATGTACTCACTGTTACTTTTCGAGGAAACCTGTTACAGACTAAATATGAATTACAGTCGAGCACGTTTAACAAATTTAGATTTTATAGTGAACCGGATAAATCTCTAAAAAAATAATCTTAATCGGTTAACTATCTTTTCTAGTCGCTTTTGTTATTTTCCTTGAACCCCAGAATGAATAAGATAACGGATAATATATAAAGAAACCAAGAAAAATCACTAGAGTTAGTATTAAATAGATAGTAGACAGCTAAAAAACATAGCAGCTGTCAAATAGATTATTGTAGCTATTTCATTGTTAATTTTCATATTAATCTTCTTACATATTTTTTATTTATTTCTTACAATTTACACTGAAAAAATCTTAACAAACATGACGTGTATGTCATGTTCTTTTAGTTTTTTTTAGAGATGGAGTAATAAAGCCACAGCTAAAAATAGTGAAAGTTACATTCTTATTGAGCATTTTTATATACATAGTAGATACAACTATAGGATAGCGATACTTAATTGTGATAAACTAAGTTAAATAAAACAGTCAAAGATTATACTTAAAAAAATAGAGA
>DXBN01000179.1 GCA_019116505.1 Candidatus Enterococcus avicola
AATTCTTCACGTTGTTCTAGTGACAACTCCTTATTTCTCTTTGTCATACTAGTTTCCTCCCCTATTTTTTTATTATGTATAGAATACTCTTAATTTTTATTACGAGCTACCTTAAATAAAAACGGAGGAGAAAATTTTTCATTTTTCTCCTCCGTTTTTATTTTATGAATTGAAATCATATATTTGACCTTTAATCAAATATGCTGCGCTTTCAGCGATATTTGTGATATGGTCTGCTGTTCTTTCAAGATAACGATTTACAAATAATAATTGAACAAGCTGATTTGTTTCTTCTGGATGTTCACTTAGATACGTAGTCAGTTTTTTATAGTTTTCACGACTGCATTGATCCACTTCATCCTCTAAGTCGCCAACTTCTTTAGCAAGTACCATATTTTCCTCTAAAAAAGATTGGAGTGCTTTTCGGAGCATTTCAATTGATATGTCTTTCATCTTTTCTACATGTGTGATTTCCAGTAAAGATGTTGTTTGACCAATCTTAATGGTTGATTTTGCAATATTTACGGCAAAATCCGCAATCCGTTCAATTTCAGACGAAATTTTAAGTACACCAATAATTTCGCGTAAATCCCTTGAAATAGGCGCTTCTTTTGCCATAATCCAGATTGCAAACTGGTTAATTTCCACTTCAAGTTTATCTATTGCTGTATCTCCCTCCATGGTTTTTATAGCAATTTCAACATCTTGTGTTTTCAAGGCTTTAACTGATTTTTCTAAGGCAATAATTGATAGTTCACCCATTTCGGTGATTTTACTTTTTAATTCCTCTAAATTTTTCTCGAAGTTTTCACGCATGATCCTTTGTTACCCCCTGTTATCCGAATCGACCTGTGACATAATCTTCGGTTCTTTGATCTTTTGGCGTAGAGAAAATATTATCTGTATCATCGTATTCAACAACTTCTCCATTTAAGAAAAACGCTGTTTTATCAGAGATTCGTGCAGCTTGTTGCATGTTATGAGTAACAATAACAATCGTATAATCTTTTTTCAATTTCGTGATTAGTTCTTCGACTTTTAACGTAGAAATTGGATCTAGTGCGGAAGTAGGCTCATCCATTAATATAACATCTGGTTTCATCGCAATGGCACGTGCAATGCAAACACGTTGTTGCTGACCACCAGACAAACCGAGTGCTGATGTTTTAAGACGGTCTTTTACCTCTTCCCAAATCGCGGCTCCGCGTAAACTTTCTTCCACAATTCGATTTAATTCTTTTTTATTTTTTATGCCTTGCCCCTTTGGACCATAGGCAACATTATCGTAAATGCTCATTGGGAATAAATTTGGTTTTTGAAATACCATTCCCACTTTTGTGCGTAATTTAATTACATCACTTGAATTATAAATTTTTTCATGATCAATGACAACTTCACCTGTAATTTTCACACCATCAATTAAATCATTCATTCGGTTTAATGTTCGTAAAAAAGTGGATTTGCCACAACCTGAAGGACCGATTAAAGCAGTAACCTCATTTGCACGAATAGCAAGATCGACGCCGAACAGCGCTTGTTTCTCACCATAGAATAAATTCAAATCCGTTACATTAATTTTCGATGTACCTACTTTATGTTGCTCCATATGCGCAAATACCTTTCCTACTTGATTTTGTGTGATTGCTGGTTCCATTACTGCTGTACTCATTGATAAGCACTCCTTATTTGTTGGTTCCTTTGTTTAACTTTTTTGATATGTAGGTTGCTGAAAGGTTGATGATCAAAATGAGAACGATTAAGACGATCCCCACTGCTGCAGCAAGTTCAATGTCTCCCGATTCTTGTGTGACTAAATAGGAATGAACCGTTAACGTTCGAGCCGATGAAAAGATTCCATTTGGCATGGCAGCAACAGTTCCGGCTGTTAAGAAAATAGCAGCTGACTCCCCAACAATTCGTCCAACAGAGAGGATGATACCCGATAATATCCCCGGCATGGCATTAGGTAAAATCACCTTGTATAAGGTTTGTAGCTTCGTTGTTCCAAGTGCTAACGAACCTTCACGATAGGAAGCCGGTACTGTTTTCAATGCTTCTTCTGTTGTTCGGATGATGACAGGCAAAACAATAATCGTTAATGTTAATGAAGCAGCAATAATGGACATACCTAACTTTAAGGTTGTTACAAAGAATACTGCCCCAAACAAACCGTAAATAATCGAGGGGATTCCTGTCAAACTTTCTGTTGCAAAACGTATGATTCTTACCAAACGCCCTTGTTTCGCGTATTCTTGCAAGTAAACGGCCGCTAATATCCCAATGGGTGTTGCGATGATCAATGAAATAACAATTGTGTAGACCGTTGTTACAATCATTGGCCAAATACCGCCGCCTCCAGTTGGTGAATAATCGCCAAAGATGAAATCGAAGCTGATTAAACGAAATCCTTTATAAAAGATGAACCCCACAATCATAACGAGGACAGCAACCGATAAGAAAGCCGAGAACCATAAAAGTCCACGTAACAAGTTATCTTTAAATTGCCTCATCTTAGTTGCCACCCTTCGCACTGATTCTGGCTAATACAAAATTCAAAATTAATATAAATGAGAATAAAACAATTCCCGTTGCAAACAACATTTCTTGATGTGTACCGAATGCATAACCCATTTCTAAAGCAACATTTGTCGTCAGTGGACGAACACTATCTGTAAGGCTCGTAGGGACGATTAAACTATTACCAGCTACTAAGATAACTGCCATCGTTTCCCCAATGGCCCTACCTAAACCTAATACGATTGCCGTCATAATTCCTGACTTAGCTGCTGGTACAATGACTTTAAAAATTGTCCCAATATGAGATACGCCAAGTGCTAATGATCCTTCACGATATGTATGAGGGACCGCACGAATCGCCGTCTCTGCTACAGTCACAATTGTGGGTAACATCATGATTGCTAGCACAAGAATAACAGCTAGTAAACTTTGTCCTTTCACTAAACCGAACGTATCTTGTAAAAATGGAACAATGATTGCAAGTCCAAATACACCATATAATACAGATGGGATACCAGCTAGCAACTGAATGGCTGGTGAAATAATTTTAGCTACTCTTTTAGAGGCAATTTCCGCCAAGAAAATCGCTGTAAATAAACCGATAGGAACCCCAATAATTAATGCTCCAACTGTTGCATAAATTGATGCAACAATCATTGGGAAGATACCGAATTTATCTTCACTCGGTACCCAATCAGTACCAAAAATAAAATCTATAAAGCTATAGCCACCTGCTACAAAGGGATGAGCTCCTTTATAAAATACAAATCCAATGATTAACAATAAAGTGATAACTGAAAGAAGTGCGCAAATCAAGAAAATTCTTGAAGACACCTTCTCTAACAAATACTTCCTTTTATTTGCTTTACCGATTGCTACGGCCTGCTCGTTAGTTGTTGGGATAGACACACTTTATTCCTCCAAAATCACACTCAAAATTATGGTTCTGTTTTTCTTTAAGAATCTTTTATTTTATAGGAATAGCTCCTGCTTCAGCTGCAATGAGTTGTCCATCTTCACTTAAGATGAAATCTATAAATCGTTGGCCATCCTCTGTTAATTGACCTTCTTTATATAGAAATAAGAATGGTCTAGACAAACTGTATTGTTCTTTTAGAACATTTTCTGCATTTGCTGCTACGCCATTAATGTCGATTGTCGAAATGGAGTCATCGATATATTCAAATGAAATAAAGCCCACTGCATGTTTATTGTTCCCTACTGTTGTTTTAATATTACCGTTACCACTTGCAATAATTGCATTTCTTATTAATTCGCCAGAGCTGTAATCGACAATTTCTTGGAAAGCATCACGTGAACCTGAACCATCCTCGCGAGAGACAACAACGATTTCCATATCATCTCCACCAAGTTCTTTCCAGTTCGTCACAACTCCAGTAAAAATCTTCTTTACTTGCTCCATCGTAAGATCTTTTATTTTGTTAGTTGGATGAGTCACTACTACAATTCCATCATAAGCAATAACGACCTCGTTCAATCCACTCGCTATTTCTTCATCCTTTAAATCTCGTGAAGACATACCGATTTCAGACACGCCACTGATTGCGTTGGTAATACCCGCAGATGAACCAATTTGGTTTATTTCAATATTCGTTTTGTCTTGCTCTGAATATTTGTGGGCTAGTTTTTCAGCAAGCGGCCCTACAGATGTTGATCCTGAAATAGACACTGTTGCGTTACTACCTTTTGACGCTTGTCCGTTAGGTTCATCATTGCTTGTACATGCGGATAGTATAGTAATTAGAGACAGCGTTAATAATCCCATTTTCACTCTTTTCAACCTAGTCATTTGTGACCTCCTAGAAATAGGTTAGGAACTTTTTTATGTCGTATCTTGTCTAATACTAGAATAATCGCCTAGTGTAAATTTTCAACAGGTATTTTGTAAAGCTTTTGTAAATTTCATTAAAAGCAAGATGCTTTATGTTAAAAATTGTTAAGAATTAATACTCGACAAGATAACTTAGAATGAGTTGAAATTAAAACTTAAATACCTTCCATTTATTTCACAGTCATTCTAAGTAGATTGAATACATGATTTCAATTTTATAGTCTCAAACAAAGCTGTGTAATCATCTCGTCATGTCATAGAATACAGTTTCCAAAAGAACCGCCTTTTGTCCCACTGATGGTTTTGAAGGTTTACCGAGTGATATTCCCTTCTTTGTAAGCAGACCTATAACTATTAACTGTAAAGGGATGATGACCGATTATTTGAGCAATCTAATTGATTTTGGACGCCCTATTGGTTATCTCTATACCCGCTAGGAAGAGCTTAAAATCTTTAAATCAATTATGTTGTTTATTTAGTTTCTTATTAATTTTTAAAATCAATATATTAAACACTGGAATTGTAAAAAGCTTGAGGATTCAAATTTGAATCCTCAAGCTTTTTACATTTATATAGTATGTAAGTCTAACCATGCCAACTCTTCGAATAAAGCTTTTAAGGAACAATATAAAACTGTTCGTTTCGAATTGCACCAAAGAAATTATATGAAAATCTCTAATTGGATGAAAGATGGCACTATATACTTTGACTACACCTCTCTATTTATCCTATCTAACCAGTTTACCGATGAAATTCCCCATACCAATTCACAATTACCCTGCCTATTTATCGTTTGACTATGTCTGTATAAGAGCCAATTACATGGTGATTGGCATATATTACTCAACATAAAAGGTGAAGAATCAAGTTAAAAACGATTCTTCACCTTTCATTCAATATCTCGTTTCAAATCTCCAACCATGCAACGCATTCGACATATGTGTATTCACCTACACCATCGTTCATGTATATATTTCAGTTGCTTCCTTTTTAAATAGTTGTTTGTCATCAAATACTTTAACTAACAAGAAGTGAGCATGAAGAAATTAATTTTCGCACGCAACATTGGATTCATAGTTCAATGTTACATAGGAACTTTTTATTAAGCATTCTAGCTAACCTGATTTAATTAAAGTTTTTTT
>DXBN01000180.1 GCA_019116505.1 Candidatus Enterococcus avicola
AAAAAAGACAAAGAAGACTGCTCCTCTTTGCCCTAAACTTCATATTCAATACTATATGCATGTTGTTTAACATCATAATACCCAATAGAATATTCAATTAATTCTTGATGACGGCTATAAGAATAGCGATGTCTTCTTAAAACGTACGGTGTTGTTAATTGTAATTTTTCTTGAAGTTCTTTCGAGGCCTCTACGATATCAAAATCATCTTTTATATTATTAATGACATAACCATGATGACTTAGCCAACTGTATAACGATGCTTCGTCTCTTAAAATTGAAGAATAATCACTAATCAATGGTAAGTAATGTTCAAATAAAATGAACGGTTTTTCATTTAAATAATAAAGCCGCGTTAATTTCAAAACTTTTGATCCGATTTGTTCTAAATTCAATCCAGTTTCTGTTGCATTGATTTCTTCGATCGTCAAAAATTCTTTTCGAATATCTAAACCATCATTTTCTAAAATCGTCGAGAAAGAAACGGATTTTGATAACTTATTGAACGGACGATTACTAATTACGGTTGTTCCAATTCCACTTTTTTTCTCTAAATAGCCTTCTTGGACGAGAATCTCAACAGCTTTTCGAATCGTTATTTTACTAACAGAAAAAGCCACTTCTAATTCATTTTCAGTAGGAATTAAACTTCCGACAGGATAGACTTCTTTTAAGATATCTGTTTTCAGTGTATTCGCAACTTCTAAATAAAGTACTTTTTTTCCTATCATCTGTTTCCTCAACCTAAAAATATTTCATTATATTAGTGTTATTTTAACATGGAGTTCAACGAGTTTAAAGTCGAAAGCACTTTAATTGAAAAATACTTTTTAATAACCATTTCTTAAATCACGTTCATACTCTGTTTCATTTGAACGGCTGACACGACGAGCACGTCCTTTAATCGGCATTTTTTGTAAAGCACTCAACACACGTGGCCCTTTTCCATTTAAAATTTCCACAAATGTTGATACATCCATTAAGTTAATGACACCAATATCATCGGCTGTCACGCCTTCAATATTACAAATTGCCCCTACAACATCGCCTGGGCGCATCTTCGTTTTTTTACCAGCATTGATGTGAATTTTCATAATGTCTTCTTTAAAATCAAGCCCTTTTTCTTTGCGAATCGTTGGACGTTGACCTTGTTTCCGGCTAAAGTCCATTCGATATTTATCGACTGTTGCACGACTAGGACGCGGGATTTCTTCAATCAAACGTTCTTGACTCGTTAACAATTCATCTAATTGCAATTTATCGTTAATTCCCACAAATGACAATGCTTTTCCTTTGTTTTCAAAACGTGCGGTACGACCAATTCGATGAACATAGGTTTCTGTTTTGTCAGGTAAATCATAGTTCACAACTAAAGCAATATCAGCGACGTCAATTCCTCTTGCCGCGACATCGGTGGCAACTAAATGTCTAAAATAGCCACGTTTAAAGTCACTCATCACACGCGTACGATCTTTTTGTTCCATACCACCATGCAACATTTCCACTTGTACACCTAAGCGAGCAATTTCTTTTGTTAAACGTTCAACCATAATTTTTGTATTACAAAAAATAATACTGCTTTCAGGATTATCCACAATAAAAAGGTCTTTAAAGGCCTTCATTTTATCCTCTTCATCCACACGAATAAATTGTTGACGAACACGAGGTTTCGCCTGTTGTGATGGAGCAATTTCAATTAACTTTGGCGAATATAAAAATGAATCCGCTAGTTCTTTAACTGCTTTGGGCATTGTCGCTGAAAATAACGCGGTTGTTCGTGCCGAAGGTAATTCATTTAATATCTCTTCCACTTGTTCAATAAATCCCATCGCTAACATTTCATCGGCTTCGTCAATAATTAACGTCTCAATTTTTGACAAATCAATTGAACCTCTCACAATATGATCAAACAACCGACCAGGTGTTGCAACGACAATATGTGTGCGTTGCTTTAAATTCTTGACTTGTGATTGATAGGAGCTTTTACCATAAAGGGCTTCAACTTTTAAACGTTTGTAGCGCCCGATATTAAATAACTCATCTTTAATTTGCATCGCTAATTCTCGAGTCGGCGTTAAAATCAAAGCTTGTGGTGCGCGCTCTTCCCAGTCGACATTTTGTACCAATGGTATGCCAAATGCTGCTGTTTTTCCACTACCAGTTTGAGATTTCACAATAATATCTTTATTATTTAGTAATAATGGTAAGACTTCTCTTTGAACCGGTGTCGGTTCTGTATACTTCAAAACCGTTAGCGCTTTAACAATCGATTCGTCAAGCTTGTAATCTGAAAATTTATTTTGTTCCATTTTAATTAATACATCCTTTAGTTAAACCAAATTCACAGACCTTGATTTAGTTTATTATTTTCGCTTTAACAGTTTAACACGGTTTTCTGAAAATTACACGAATAAGGGTATTTTCTCATTATTATATAGCAAAATAAATTGACTGATTTCATTTTCCTAGCACTTTTTGGACCGATGATTAATGTGCCTCTTATCCGATAATTTCCCATTAAACAATTAAAATAACTCTGTGTTTTTTAAGATAATAAGTTCTTTTTGATTGTCTATTCCCTCTGTCGTTTTATCTTTAATCCTACCGCACACTCTTTTTCAGAGTAAAAAACACCTTTATATAAAATTCAATCGATTGAAAGAATTTTAGTATAGAGATGTTTTTCAATAAATTAAATATTTTCTTAATCTTTGGTCGAAATCGCTTTATTTAAGTTCCATTTCTTTATTAACAAATGTGCATCTCCAGTAAACTCAATAAAATCACAACCATTTTTAGGGAAAAAACGTGATGTCATTACATACTCGCCATCATTAATAAAAATTTCTATTGATGATTTATCCATAAACAATTGGATCTTTTCTAACTCCTTCAACTCAATCTGTCGTTTATTTCATCCAAAGCCTGAAGGGCCATGTTGTAGGGTTAAAACCCCATTATTGTATTGTAACACTGTATCCTCTCGCATTTTAATAGCAAAATTGCCTTGTTCCAATATCTCAATACACATTTCGTAGACTTCTCCCTTCAAAAACTGCTCATTCTTGAGGGATTTTTCATAATGATATTTTTCTTCTCTACAACGTAGTACTTCATATTCTTTCAATGGTTTTTGATATAACTTTCCTTTTGTTACGGTAATTTCTCTAGGCAGTGTAGCGGCATGTTGCCATCCTTTATTCGCTGTAGGATAAGAATATTCTGGCATGGTATCACCAATCCCCATCCAAGCAATTAAAATTCTTCGTCCTTGTTCGTCTTCAAATGTTTGCGGAGCATAAAAATCAAATCCTCGATCAAATTCAATAAATTTCCCCGATTGTTTAAACTTGGCTTGTTGCCAATCGACATTTCCAAGCATGTAACCTGATTGGTAAACATTTTGAAATTCAAAATCCGAGCCATTGACACCTTGAGGCGAAAAGACAAGTACCTCTTGATTATCAACTTCAAAAAAGTCAGGACATTCCCACATAAATCCTAGCGAAAAATCATCCCCAAAGAAATTTCCTTGATAGGACCAGTCATCTAAGTCATTAGACTTAAATAACGGAATTTTCCCTTCATTATCACGAGTTCGTGCACCTAGCAACATCCAATACTCACCATTTTTTTCAAAAACCTTGGGATCACGGATATGATTCGTAAATTCTTTTGGATAGGTAGCGTGAGGAATGACTACTTTTTGGCTATTAATTTTAAATCCATCTTCACTAACAACATGAACGGTATTTTGTTCACGACCACTGAATGTATAGTCATGATCACCTTCTAACTTGACATTTCCCGTATAGAAAAAATGGATTTTACCATCCTTGACTAGCGCGCTACCGGAATAGACACCGTCACGGTCATAAGAATGATTAGGGTATAAAAATATTTCCTCGTCTTGAAAATGGACCAAATCTTTTGATGTTTTATGTCCCCAATGAATCACGTCTTCGCCGGTTGCACTTGCTGGACCATACTGATGATAGAAATGGTATGTACCATTCAATTGGCATAATCCATTTGGGTCATTCATCCAACCTGTCGTCGGCATTAAATGGTAAGCTAGGCGCCAATGATCTTTTTTGATTTTTACTTTTAACTCCTCTTGCTTTTTGGCCAACTCTTGCAAGTATTTACTCATTTCTACCGACATGCATATCTCCCCAATATTTTGTTATTATGCAATTTCTTTAATAATTGCTTTACGTTGTAATTGAACACAAATGAAACCAACAGTAAATGAAATCAAGATGACTAAGATGTATTGAATCATTTTTCCAAAATCACTTGTGTATAGTAGTAAACCTGGGATAAAGGTAATCCCCATTCCTGTTGCAGATAATTGTAAAATATACGTTAACAATCCACCTGCAGCACCACCAACAGCGCCTGAAGCAAAGATTCTTAGTGAACGTAAGTTAACACCAAATAATAGTGGTTCGGTAATTCCAAATAGTGTTGGAATCGCTGCACTAATCGCATTTGATCGTTTAATTTTATTAGTCATTAAAAACGCTGTAGCAATAGCCGCACCAAATTGTCCAGCCATACTCGCCGTTCCTAAAACTTGCAAGACATTTGTACCAGAAGCATTCAACAAGCCAATTTCGATAATACTAATCGAATGATGTAGACCAGTAATTACAATTGCTTGTTGCAAAGCTGAATAAATAATATAACCAATCCCAAAAGGCGCTTCAACCAAGAAAATAATACTACTAATAACTGCAGATTCAGCCGTTTGTAAAATGGGACCTAGAATAAACAGAACCAAAGCTAACGTAATCGTAATCGTTAAGAATGGTGTAATAATTAAATCCATGATTTGTGGTACAAACTTTCTAAGTGTTCTTTCAAGATAAGAAACCAACCATCCCACAATAATAGCTGGGAAAATAGACCCTTGATAGCCAACAATTGAAAGTCCAAATAATTTTAACGGTTCGACACTGCCCCCAGCAACCGCCCAAGCAT
>DXBN01000181.1 GCA_019116505.1 Candidatus Enterococcus avicola
ACTTTAGTCAAAATATTGTCCTTCTTTTTGTTCTCCTAGGTAGGTAACTAGTGGTTGGTAATCGGGGAGGATTTGCCAGTTCTTTTGTTGTAAAATGCTTTCGGCCTCGGTTTTGGCGACTTCTAGAATATGGCCGTCTGCTACAAGGTCGGCGGTCGCAAATTCAGGTAGGCCGGATTGTCGGTTACCGAAAACTTCACCTGGTCCACGCAATTCTAAGTCTTTTTCACTCACAATAAAACCGTTCGTGGTTTCAGTCATGATCTGCATCCGTTTCTTTCCGGTATCATTTTTCGGATTAGCCACAAGTATACAAGTCGACGCCGCTGCACCACGACCGACCCTACCACGTAATTGATGGAGTTGCGCTAACCCGAAGCGATCGGCATCAATAATAATCATCATCGTCGCATTCGGTACGTTGACGCCTACTTCAATAACGGTGGTCGACACCAAAATTTGACTTTCATTATTTTTGAAAGTCTCCATAATTTCATCTTTTTCTTGGTTTTTCATTTTACCGTGTAATAAATTAACTTGGTAACGATCACCATAAAAACTTTGAAGTTCTTCAAAAATCGTAACGGCATTTTGCACGTCAAGCATTTCTGATTCTTCAATAAGTGGGCAAATCACATACATTTGATGTCCTTTACCTAGTTCTTCCAAACTGGCGTGTAAGACTTTTTCTAATTGTGGTGGCTTGACCCAACGCGTAATCACAGGAATTCGTCCAGCAGGTAATTCATCAATAATTGAAACATCCATTTCACCGTAAGCTGTAATCGCTAATGTTCTTGGAATCGGTGTGGCCGTCATGAATAAAACATCTGGTTTCCAGCCTTTTTCACGTAGAATTTTCCGTTGATTGACACCAAAGCGATGTTGTTCATCGGTAATGACAAAACCTAGACGAGCAAAATTGACGTCTTCTTGAATCAGCGCATGCGTACCGACTAGTACATCAATCTCGCCGCTTGCTAGTTGGCTCAAAATTTCTCTTCGCTCTTTGGTTTTGGTTGAACCGGTCAATAACGCAACACGAATATCAAAGCCTTCATATAATTGTTGCAAACTTTCCATATGCTGTTGCGCAAGAATCTCCGTTGGCACCATTAGCGCACCTTGAAAGCCCGCTGTTTTCGTTGCATAAAGCCCAATCGCCGCCACGACCGTTTTCCCACTTCCTACGTCTCCTTGAAGCAAACGCTGCATATGATTAGGACTTAACAAATCACGGCAAATTTCATTCGTCACTCGTTTTTGAGCATTCGTTAATTCAAAGGGTAATTGTTGAGTAAAAGCTTTCAGTTCATCGACATCATAAGCAATCATTAAACCATTACTTTCAGCTTTTTCGGTTTGCTTGAGTCGTTGCAATTGCATTTGAAAAAGGAAAAACTCCTCAAAAACAACACGTCGTTTCGCTTGATGGTGTTCCTTAGCATCTTTAGGAAAATGCATGGCATACATCGCTTCTTTACGAGGTAGCAAGCGATACTTTTCAATTAAAGATAATGGTAAATTTTCTTCAATCGCTTCATAATAATGTTCGAAACCTTGTTTGATCAATTGAATCAAGGTCGCTTGACGCACAACTTTGTTCACGTGATAAATCGGCGCGAAATCTTCTTCTTGTTTAGGCGCTAGAATTTTCATTCCCGTTAAACTCTTACGCTTGGCATCCCACTTACCATAAACGGCAATTTCAGTTGAAACTTCGACCTTATCTTTTAAATAGGGTTGATTAAAAAAAGAAACACCAAACACATCATGTTCTTGCATCATCCGAAATTGTAGGCGGGATTTTTTATAACCAAAACGACTAAGAACCGCGGGTGAGACAACGAGACCTTTAATCGTAACTTTCTCTTGATCTTGAATCTCCGCTAATTTTCTTTCTTGAATATCTTCGTAACGAAACGGATAGTAGCCAAGTAGTTGTTCGATCGTCTCAATGCCTAATGTCGCTAAATTTTCCGCGCGTTTAGCACCAACACCACTTAACTTTGTAATTGACTCTTTCATACTCACCTACACTCCACCTCTCTTGAAAAAAAGCTTGGGACAAACAAAAATGTTCGCACCAAGCTTTCTAGATTTAATTTAATATGAATTATTCTGCTGCAAAAAGGTATGGATAAACAGGTTGATCCCCTTGATGGATTTCAACTTCCAATTCATCATTTAATTCAAGTAAAGCTGCCTCAAATTGCTCAGCTTGTTCTTGCGTACCTTCATCGCCGACAATAATCGTGACAATCTCTGTATCTTCGTCAACCATTTTTGTCAATGTAGCCATTCCCACTTCAAAAGCATCTGTTTTAGAAACAACGATTTTACCATCGATCATTCCTAAAAAGTCGCCTGTTGTAATTTGAACGCCATCAATTGCCGTGTCACGAATCGCATGTGTCATTGAACCGCTAACGACGCTTTCTAACATGTCACTCATCGCAGCTTTGTTTTCTGCTAACGTTGCTTGATCATTAAAGGCTAGCATCGCTGTCATCCCTTGAGAAATCGTCTTACTTGGTACAACGGCTACTGGAATCTCAGCCACTTCTGCGGCTTGATCTGCTGCCATAAAGATATTTTTGTTATTTGGTAAAACAATGACTTTATCTGCATTGACTTCATCAATTGCTTTTAAGATGTCCTCAGTACTTGGGTTCATTGTTTGCCCACCACTAATCACATAGTTGGCACCTAAACTCTTGAATAACTCTTGTACACCTTCACCGGCTGCAATTGCAATCACACCGTATGGTACACGAGGTTTTTTAACCGGAGCGGCATCATTTTCTAATAATGTTTCGTGTTGTAGACGCATATTATCGACTTTGATTTTAACAAGTGAACCAAATTTTTGACCGTAATTCATTACTTCACCTGGATGTTCTGTATGAACGTGAACTTTAATAATTTCATCATCATTCACAACAAGTAATGAGTCGCCTAATTCGTTTAAGTAGTTACGGAAAGTATCGTAATCAAATTCGCTGTCAACTGTTGGACCTTCGCCAATTTTGACCATAATCTCAGTACAGTAACCAAACGCAATGTCTTCAGTTGCTACATGATTATGAACACTACGGTGATGTTCCGCATTGATCATTTCATCCATCGCTGCTGGTGTTTCAAATGTATTTTCTGGTACGTATTCACCATTTAAAACACTTAAAAAGCCTTCATAAATAAATAATAGCCCTTGGCCACCACTATCCACGACACCGACTTCTTTTAGAACCGGTAATAAATCGGGCGTTTTTGCTAAAGCACGTTTTGCCCCCGTCACAACAGCCGTCATGACTTCGACACAATCAGTTGTTTCTAGTGCTTTTTTCTCACCAAATTCAGCTGCAATACGCGCAACGGTAAGAATCGTACCTTCAACTGGTTTCATCACTGCTTTATAAGCGGTATCTACCCCATGAGTAAATGCCGCAGCTAAGTCTTTTGCTGTTAGCGTGTCTACATTTGGGATTTGTTTCGAAAACCCACGGAATAATTGAGATAAAATAACCCCAGAGTTTCCACGAGCACCCATTAATAAACCTTTTGATAAGTGAGTTGCTAGCTCGCCAACTTTTTCAGATGTCGAATCACTAACTGCTTTTGCCCCACTATTCATTGATAAATTCATATTTGTTCCTGTATCGCCGTCTGGTACAGGAAACACGTTTAATGAGTTGACATACTCCGCATGCTCTTGTAGACGATCGGCACCAGCCTGAACCATTTCTTGGAACTGACTCGCGCGAATATTCGTTACTTCCACTGATAATCCTCCTTAAAAATCAACTACTTCACAGTAGTTTTAACCTCTAGTCTTCTGGTAACACTCGAACGCCTTGGACAAAAACATTCACAGAATGTGCTGTGATGCCTAACATTGATTCAAGATTGTATTTTACTTTTTCTTGAATATTGCGTGACACTTCGGAAATTTTTGTTCCGTAACTAATAATTGTGTACACGTCCACTGCAATTTCGTTTTCTTCTTGACGTACGACAACGCCGCGAGAATAGTTCTCTTTGCGTAAAATTTCATTAATATTATCTTTAATTTGATTTTTACTTGCCATACCGACAATCCCAAAGACATCGGTTGCGGCACCGCCAACAACGGTTGCAATCACTTCGTTGGAAATCTCAATTAAGCCTGATGCTGTTTGAATTTTAACTGCCATCGATAAAGCCTCCTTAAATAGACAAATCTTCTTTTTCTTATCTCTAATATTTTAACATAGACATGCCCTAAATAAAAGAAAGAGTCCTAGTTTTTCACGTTCTAGACCGTTTTTTATGTATTAACCTTGTTAAATTTACCTTTTTCAATCGAAAATGTCAATTGAAGAACAAGGAAAAAGCTTG
>DXBN01000182.1 GCA_019116505.1 Candidatus Enterococcus avicola
CGAAAGTTTTTGCTTTTTTGCTTAATCATTAAAGTAATAACGTGTTAATTCCAACGCACTGCGTTCCATAATACAAGTGCCATATTCGACTAAAGTATCCTGAGTGACAGTTGTTTTATGAGCAAATTCTAAAATCTGTGCAATTTCATTGTCAACATTTGTTTTTTCTAATTCATCGGTTAAGAACAAAACTTGTAAGTAATAACGATCGTTGTACGTGTATAAGTTAGTCAAAACAGATTGCATGAAGACTTCTTTGGATAATTGGATCATCGCTTCAAAATTATCTAATTCAAAGATTACATTTCTGTTTGTTTCATCTGTGGCTTCCATCTCGTCAAGTTCATCGGCGGCTGCTTTGTCTGCTTCAATTTGTTTGCGAATCAATTCGCTAACATCTGCATTGACTTCGCTCAGACCTTCTAAGGAAGACAAGTCGTCCATAGCGACATTTTTACTAATAAACAGTTCTAAACCATCATTTTTAGGCAAGACTTGGAAAGTGACTGCTTCACTGCCTTGGAATTCATCTTCGACATCAACTTCTTCTAAAATACTATAAAAGAAATTTTCAACATCTTTGTGGTTTCCTAGTAAGTCAAGAAAAGTAATCCCTCTATCCGCCAGGTCTTCGTTGCCAATTAACACACGAATCGTATTTTCATTAATATGTTCCATTTCCATAGCGCTACACCTCTCTTTGCTTCAATCAGGAAACTTCTTACGTTCATTGTAGCGAAAACTACACAAAAGTAAAGTGGAAAGTCTGTAAACCCTCGAAAACTAGCGAACGTTTTATAAACTTTGAACTTTTTTAACGATTGGTTTTTCGCTCCTTCTACCTCTTCATCTTAACGCAGTCTCTCCAAAAAAGATACTATTTTTCCTTGACCACGTTCTGCCAAATCAAATGAATACAAGTTCTAAATATGTATTAAAAAGCCAGAGATAAAAATCCCTGGCCCTAAATTCATATGAATCGTTCTTTATTACAATTAACAAATAAAGAACAAAATTTTATATTTTTTATAAACCTGCCATTAATTGTGCTTGGCGCAATTCCAGTTGTCGAACATCTCTTGGTAAGAATCGGCGAATTTCATCTTCGTTAAAACCGACTTGTAATCTTTTCTCATCAATCATAATTGGCCGACGCAACAATCCAGGGTTTTCTTGAACCAACTCTAATAAATCTTGAAGTGGAAGCTCGTCCAAATCCATATTTAATTTTTGGAAAACTTTAGAGCGAGTAGAGATAATCTCTTCTGTTCCATCTTCTGTCATGATTAAAATTGCTTTTAATTCCTCAATATTTAAAGGTTCAGAAAAAATATTTCTTTCTTTAAAAGGAATTTCGTGCTCTTGCAACCAGGCTCTAGCCTTACGACATGACGTGCAACTCGGGGAAGTATAAAGTGTCAACATTGTGCATCACTCCTTTTCGCGAATCATCGCGTTTCTGAAACAGGGAACTGTACTGTTCCTCTATTTAAAACCAGTATACCTAATTTCTAATAAAAATACTAGGGGTTTTTAAACATTTTTTATTAACTTTGTTTATTTTTCCTTCATTACACCCGTGTAAAATTAGGGTTAATTTTTATGAAATTTTATGGATGTTCGTTATGATTCTGTAAAAAAGTAATACAGTTTTCTATTTTTATAGTTGCTGTTATAATTTACTTCTCTTGGTGATTTTTCAAGAAGTTCCCATGTATTTTTTTCTAATAAAATGTATAATAGAACTATTCACTATCTTAAGTCTAAAGTCAGGTGGTTATTTAATGAAAACAATTTTTTCTGGTATTCAGCCCAGTGGTACTCCGACAATCGGAAATTACATTGGTGCAATGAAACAATTTATCGAATTACAAAATGAATACAATTGTTATTTTTGTATTGTGGATGAACATGCCATTACCGTTCCCCAAGAACCGCAAAAGCTACGCCAACAAATTCGTAGCTTAGCAGCTCTTTACCTAGCGGTTGGTTTAGACCCACAAAAAGCAACAATTTTCATACAGTCTGAAGTGAGTGCGCATGCAGAAGCTGGTTGGATCATTCAGTGCAATACTTCTATTGGTGAGTTAGAGCGAATGACACAATTTAAAGATAAATCACAAAAAAATGGTCGTGCTGGCGTAAGCGCTGGTCTTTTAACATACCCTCCATTAATGGTTGGTGATATCGTGTTGTACAACGCTGACTTAGTGCCAGTCGGAGATGATCAAAAACAACATTTAGAATTAACACGTGATTTTGTGGAACGCTTCAACAAACGTTACGCCCAAAAAAATCAAGAAATTTTAACGATGCCTGAAGTAAAAATCGCTGAGCAAGGTAGTCGAATTATGAGCTTACAGGAACCAACGAAAAAGATGAGTAAGTCCGATACAAATGTGAAGGGCTTTATTTCAATGCTTGATGAGCCAGCAGTGATTCGCAAAAAAATCCGCTCTGCCGTAACTGATTCAACTGGTGTAATTGAATATAATAAAGAAGAAAAGCCTGGCATTACTAACTTACTAAATATTTATTCTGCTGCGACAGGTCAAACTGTTGAGGAACTTGTTCAAGCTTACGAAGGCAAAGGCTATGGAGACTTCAAAGCAGATTTAGCAGAAGCAGTAGTTGCCTTATTAGAACCTATTCAAGTGCGCTACCAAGAGCTTCTAGCTTCAGAAGAATTAGATATGATTTTAGATGAGGGCGCAGAAAACGCTCGCCTGGTAGCCAACAAAACACTTCAACGAATGAAAAATGCTGTTGGTTTGGGAAGAAAAGTTCGGCGCTAACTAAACATAATAAAAACCCGCGAAGTTTTATTCGCGGGTTTTTTTATGTTCTAAATTGAGCATCGTACAGCCGACGATAGTGGCCTCTTTGCGCGTACAAAGTTTCATGTGTTCCATCTTCTAAAATTCCTTGGTCACTCACTACGATTATTCGATCAGCATGTTTAATCGTTGCCAGTCTGTGGGCAATAATTAATGTTGTTCGCCCGTCAGCTAACGAGTTTAATGACTCTTGAATCACTTGCTCTGTTTCTGTATCTAATGCAGAAGTCGCTTCATCTAGAATTAAAATTGGCGGGTTCTTCAAGAACATTCGCGCAATTGCCACTCGCTGCTTTTGACCGCCCGATAATTTCACGCCACGTTCGCCAATAATTGTGTCCAAGCCATCTGGCATTAGCTGAATTACATGTTCTAAATGTGCTAATTTCACCGCTTGTTGAATGTCTATTTCTGTAGCATTTAAATTCCCATAAGCAATATTTTCTCGTAATGTTCCAGGGAATAAAAACACATCTTGTTGAACAATTCCAATCTGCTTACGTAATGAAGCCAAGGTCATTTGCTGGATATTTCTACCGTCAATCGTAATTTCACCACTACTGACTTCATAAAAACGTGGCAACAGATTGCACAAGGTCGTTTTTCCTGAACCACTTTGGCCAACGAAAGCAACGGTTTCACCAGGTTGAATTTTTAAATTGATATGGTCTAAAACTTTTGTGCCATCTTCATAAGCAAATGAAACATCTTTATAGGCAATCGTTCCTTCTAAATGCGAAACAGCAACAGCTCCTGGCAAATCTTTGATGGACGGTTGTTTGTCCATTTCTTCCGTAAAACGTTTAAAACCAGCAAATCCTTTGGGATAACTTTCAATCATATTGTTGACTTTTTCAATCGGCCGAATAAAAATATTGGCTAATAAAATAAATCCTACAAACTGGCCTTCTGTAATTTCTCCTTTAATTGTATAATACGCACCAAAAATTAATGAAAATAAATTTATCAGACGAATTAATAAGTAATTATAGGCGGAACTGACACCCATCACCTTATAAAAATATAATTTCGATTTTCGATACATTTGATTTAAATAATTAAACTGTTTTCGTTCAAATGGTTCATTTGCAAAAGATTGCGTGACACGTATCCCACTTACTGACGCTTCAATCCCAGCATTAAATTCACCTAAATTATCGTAAATATCCGTATTCGCTTTTGTCATTT
>DXBN01000021.1 GCA_019116505.1 Candidatus Enterococcus avicola
CGATGCGATTCAAAAAGGAATTGCTGTTGAAGTTTTAGATGATACCGATCAATTTTTAAAACTAACATTTAATGACCATTCGGAGTATGTAAAAAATGGGAATATGACGAGTAAAGATAGTTACATCGTACCGTTATTGATGGAAAATAAAATTGTTACGAAAAAAGTTTTAGATAAAGCAGGTTTCCGTGTGCCAAAAGGTAGTGAATTTTCAAATATCAAATCAGCGATTCATGCCTATGCGGAATTTGCGAATCAAGAATTTGTCGTCAAACCGAAATCAACCAACTATGGTTTAGGCATTTCGATCTTCAAAGATGGCGCAAGTTTAGAAGACTATACAGCCGCTTTGGAAGTTGCTTTTAGTGAAGATACCGAAGTGTTAGTCGAAGAATTCTTACCAGGAACAGAATACCGTTTCTTCGTAATTGATGGTGAAGTGAAAGGGATTTTACTTCGTGTGCCAGCCAATGTCAAAGGGGATGGCGTCCAAACAATTGAAGCACTCGTTGCTAAGAAAAATCAAGATCCATTACGTGGTGAACACCATCGTACGCCACTTGAAAAAATTCAATTGGGGGAACTTGAAAAAATCGCCTTAAAATCACAAGGGTACAAAATAACCGATGTGCCAGCAAAAGATGAAGTAATTTACTTACGTGAAAACTCCAATATTAGTAGTGGTGGCGATTCAATTGATATGACGGATGAATTTTCTGATGCGTATAAAGAAATCGCAGTAAAAGCGGTTGAAGCGCTAGGAGCAGTTGTTTGTGGGATTGATTTTATTGTCCCAGACTATAATGTTGATCCAAACGAACCAGGCGCATATGGGATTATTGAAGGAAACTTTAATCCAGCGATGATGATTCATATTTATCCTTACTCAGGCAAGAGCCGTCGCCTAACCATGGACGTACTTGAATTATTATTCCCAGAAGCATTTACGAAATGAAGAGCTCCTTACTCTTCTTAATGAAAACGTAAGCTTTTGCGAGAAAATTAGGTGATATTACGATTATTAACATAAAAGCTTTGTGTTTTGTTATTAAACATGTTATTCTATGTAAGTAGTATTTCTTGATATGTAATTTATGATTTGTTGATTGCGTTAACGCATGAACACTTCTAAACACACTTAAGTTGGTATTGCAAAAAAATAAACACACTTGATGTGTAATATGGAGGTAACGTTCATGAATAACGGTACAGTTAAATGGTTTAACGCAGATAAAGGTTTTGGTTTCATCACAGCAGAAGATGGGAAAGATGTTTTCGCACATTTCTCAGCTATCCAAGGTGAAGGCTTTAAATCATTAGATGAAGGTCAAGCAGTAACTTTCGATATCGAAGAAGGCCAACGTGGTTTACAAGCAGTAAACATCGTTAAAGCTTAATTAATCAAAAACATCAAAAAGCCTCATTGAAAAGAAATTTTCAGTGGGGCTTTTTTTATATAATAGTTGGTGTGGATGGAAAATCTTCATGAGATTGTCTTTCGGCACTTTTTTAATTTTCGCCCCCATTGAAGCTTTCGAGCTGTCACGCAGAGCCTGATATTGTATCCGTAACTCACTACGTTCGAACGGCTCCAACAACTACAGGCTCTATTAGAGGTCATGAAATGAGCGAATAGTGACGAGTAATAAGCAAAGAATCGTTTGAAAGTGTTTTGTACTTTCAAAAAGATTATAGCTTATTACCGAGTCGCTGCTCATTTCATACCGTTTCGAAGCGGTCTCGCAGCTTTCGTCAACAGGGTGATTTTTCGCAGGGGAGCGGGAGGCTCCGCCACTCTTTTCTAATATCAAAAAATCGATTGAGAAACAATTTACTCTACCGATTATGACGATTATTTTTACTCCTTTTGGGCCCATCAAAACAATTTGACGAACAACCATTTTTTACGAGCTAAAATGCCTTTATCAGATTTTTAGCTTTAAACGACAAAACTTGCTGTTTTACTTGTAAACAACGATTGCGTATTGGTGACAATATGATGCGCTACTTTGGCATCATTCATCGTATACAAATGAATACCTGATACGTCTTGGGTCACGAGATCGACAATTTGATCTACCGCATATGCCAGCCCGGCAGCTCGTAAAGCAATCGGATCGTGTTCGTATTTTTCAAGGATAGCCAAAAATTTACGTGGCAACTTGGTTTTAGTCGTTTTCAGTAACCGCAAAGCTTGATTACGATTAACGATTGGCATAACACCGGCAATGATTGGTGCTCCAATTTCTGCTAATTCACAAGCTTCTTGAAAATGATAGAAACAATCATTATCGAGAAACAGTTGGGAAATTAGTTGATGGCACCCCGCTTCTACCTTCTTTTTTAAGTGTTTAATATCACTTAATCGACTGATTGATTCTGGATGGATTTCCGGATAACAAGCGCCACTTAAATCAAACTGCGGGGCGACTTGTTTAATATAACTCGTCAATTCACTAGCATACTGAAAATCAGTTTTTGGTGTTAACTGTGGTAAGATATCGCCACGCAAGGCCAAAACTTGATGGATTCCTAATTTATCTAGCTGTGACAAAACTTCATCGACTTCTTGCCTAGATAAATAAGTGGCTGGTAAATGTGCTATTGTTGAAATATTCAATTCTTGATGAATATAACTAGCTACTTTAACGGTTGTCTCGGCGACATTATTTGTGCCATTACTACAAGTGACACTAATAAACTCGGGTTGCAATCGTTCGAGTTCTTGGAGTGTTTCAAATAATTTATTGAGTCCGATTGTCGTATTTGGTGGAAAAACTTCAAATGATAACCCCTTTAACAAAATATTTACAACTCCTCTCGTACGCTCCTCGCTGCTTCCGTCATATTGGCTAAACTGGCTCTTGTTTCTGGAATTCCTCGTGTTTTTAAGCCACAGTCAGGATTAATCCAAACTTTTTCAATTGGAACTTTGGTTAAAATCGTTTGGATTGTTTCTTTAATTTCCTCGACCGTCGGTACTCGCGGCGAATGAATATCATAAACACCTGGTCCAACTTGTGTCTTAAAGTTTTGACGCTGTAATTCATCTAAGATATCTAAATTCGAGCGGGAAGCTTCAAACGAAATCACATCAGCGTCCATTTGATCAATAGCTGGGATAATGTCAGTAAATTCGCTATAACACATATGCGTATGAATTTGTGTTTCTGGTTGGACCTTACTATGAACTAAACGAAAAGCGGGAATCGCCCAATCTAAATATTCTTTGTTCCAATCCGATTTTCTAAGGGGAAGTTTTTCTCTCAGGGCCGCTTCATCAATTTGAATCATCTTGATACCATTCGCTTCTAAATCCAAAACTTCTTCTTGAATCGCCAATGCAATTTGGTAAGTTGATTCCTTTAAGCTAATATCTTCACGTGGGAATGACCAATTTAAGATCGTCACGGGTCCTGTTAACATACCTTTCACAATTTTATCTGTTTGGCCTTGCGCATATTTCGACCATTTAACTGTGATGGCTTGCTCCCGTTCGACATCGCCCCAAATAATCGGTGGCTTAACACCACGAGTGCCATACGATTGTACCCAACCATTTTGACTGAATAAATAACCTGATAAATTTTGTCCAAAATATTCAACCATGTCATTTCGCTCAAATTCCCCATGAACTAAAATGTCCAAACCGATTGACTCTTGCCAAGCCAACCAGTCATTTATTTGTGCGGCTACAAAATCATCATACTCAACTTGCGATAATTCTTTACGGTTAAATTTTGCACGAGTTTGTTTAACTTCTTTCGTTTGAGGGAAAGAGCCAATCGTTGTGGTCGGTAAAACAGGTAATTGAAACCGGGCTTTCTGTAAGGTTTCGCGTTGGCTAAAGATTGGTTTTCTGGTAAAATCATCGACTGTCAATTGCGCAATTTTCTCAACCAAAGCCTGATTTTGAACAAATCTTTCCGTTTCAAAAAGTTGTCTATTTAATAGTTGTTGTTCCGTCGCTTCGTCCTTTAAAATCGTATCCAAATCAGTTAGTTCACGTAATTTTTCTTTAGCAAAAGAAAAATGTTGTTTAATCTCTTTAGGAAATGATTCATTTTCAGTCGTAAAAGGGACATGTAGTAATGAACAAGAAGTCGTCAAAACTAGGTTTGAAACATTCAAGGAACGAAGTAAAGCTTGTGTTTTTTGATAATTATTCCGCCAAATATTTTTTCCATTCACAACACCTGCGTACAAAATTTTATCTTGTGGGAAATTTTGTTGTACAAGTGCTTGGTTTTGTATACCTTCAACAAAATCTAAGCCAATCGCATCAATTGGTAAATCGATTAAAGTTTGATACACATCTCGAACATCACCAAAATAGGTTTGAAGTAAAACTTGAATGTTTTTGTTTGCTAATAATTGTTGGTAGGTCAATTTAAATTCTTTGATTTCATCAACTGTCAAATCTTTTACTAGCCCTGGTTCATCCAGTTGTATCGAGATCGCACCCAACTCACTTAGACGAGTAAATACTTCTTTATAGGCCTCAATCAAAGCCTCACTGATTGCTTGTCGATCCACGCCTACTTCGAACTCACACAGTTGCAACAATGTGAAAGGACCGAGTAAAACCGGTTGTGTCTCAATTCCTAGTTGCTTTGCTTCTAAATATTCATCAAAAATTTTGCTGCCTTTTAACTGAATTTTTGTCTTTTTTTCAATTTTTGGTACGATGTAATGGTAATTGGTATTGAACCATTTCTTCATCGGACGGGCTTTAATATCACCTTTTTCTCCTTGATAGCCTCTTGCAATTGCAAAATACCGTTCAAATTCTGATAATTTCGTTGCTTCTAAAGATGCTGGTATGAGATTAAACAAAAAACTTGTATCCAGTGTTGTGTCATAAAAAGAAAAATCATTACTCGGAATAATTGTGATACCACTAGCTTTGATGAGTTGCCAATGTTTTTCACGCAACTCTTTACCAAACGCTACTAACTCTTCTTCGTTAATCTCGTTTCGAAAATATTTTTCTGTTGCATATTTCAATTCTCTTTGTTCGCCGATTCTTGGAAAACCGATAATTGTTGTTGTCATGTCTGATTCCCCCTCAAGTTGTTACGTCATAATTTATCACGCTTCGACGATTTGCGATAATTGATAAAAATAACATCTAGTTATAGCTATAAACTATACCTTCTGCTATATTATTTAAAACGGGAGGGATTCGTATGCGCTTAGAACAATTAATCTATTTAGAAAAAATCATCGAAAAAGGCTCGATTAATGAGGCCGCTAAAGAGTTATTCTTAACACAACCGAGCCTCTCAAACGCTGTCAAAGATTTGGAAAATGAGATGGGGATTCAACTTTTACTGCGTAATGCGCGTGGTGTTAGTCTGACACCTGAAGGGCGAGAATTTTTAGTTTATAGTCGTCAAATTTTAGATCAAGTCAACTTACTCGAAGAGAAATTCAAACATAGCGAGCCAAGAAAACAAGCTTTTTCCGTTTCTGCACAACACTATGCTTTCGTTGTTCACGCCTTCGTTGAATTAATTCGAAGCGTCGATGCCAAAGAGTACGATTTTACCTTGCGCGAAACAGAAACCGAAAATATTTTTTCCGATTTAACTAGTTTCCGTAGTGAACTCGGTGTCTTGTATTTAAACTCGTTCAATCGGCAAGTCATGACGAAACTTTTCAATGAAAAAAATTTAGTCTTCACGCCACTGTTTGATGCCAAACCACATGTCTTTGTGAGTCGCGAGAATCCTTTAACCAAAAAGAAAAAACTCACACTGGAAGATTTAGAAGATTATCCCTATTTATCTTATGAGCAAGGAGAAAACAATTCCTTTTATTTTTCAGAAGAGATCTTAAGTACATGGAATCGAAAAATGAACATTAAAGTTAGTGACCGTGCGACGATTTTTAATTTGATGGTTGGATTAAATGGCTACACGATTAGCTCGGGGATTATTAGTAGTGAATTGAACGATGATAAGATTGTTGCAATCCCACTGGATCACGAGGATACGATGACCCTTGGTTGGTTAAAACAAAAGCAACGTGAACTGAGTCCCGTTGCTCGTCTGTATTTAGAGATGCTAAAAAACCATATTCGACAATATGGTTTTCAAATCTATGAATAAGCTTGCGCAAGCTTCTTTCGTTTGGAGAGAACTTGCGCTTTTTTGTTAACCGCCAGTTAATTGCAAAACCAGTTCACCGGTTTCTTTGATGCCATTTCTGGCTAATGAATCGACAATTTTCGAGCCAACAATCACGCCATCACAACATGCATTGAAGCGTTCCACATGCGCACGTTCAGAAACGCCAAAACCAGCTAAAACTGGAATGTCACTCACTTTTGTAATTTCACTAAGATGCGTGTCCAACGATTCACGGTACGTTTGATTAACCCCCGTTGTCCCATTCACTGTCACCGCGTAAATAAATCCTTGCGCCTCTTTTACGAGTTGTTCAATTCGTTCTTTTTTGCTCATTAAAGTCACTAACTGAATCAAGGCAATATCGGTTTGATCTAGCTCAGGTAAAATCAATTCTTGATGTTCATAGGGAATATCCGGAATAATCAAACCTTTCACGTCGGTTGATTCCAATTCTTTTAATAGTTGCGTAAAACCAAAGCGTAAAAAGGAATTGGCATATCCCATTAAAATAATTGGAACGGGCGCGTTGATTTGTTGTAATCGTTCAACGATTTTAGCGAAAGTCACTTGATGCGCGAATGCTTGCTGAGCTGATTTTTGAATAATTGGCCCATCTGCAACTGGGTCTGAAAAAGGAATTCCTAACTCAATTGCTGTTGCACCACTATCGGCTAATATTTGAATTTCTTCTTCTAATCGTTCCAAGCCGCTTCCACCAGCCACGATATATGGAATAAATAACTTCGTCCCTTTGTTTTTTTTATCTTGCAAATACGACGTTAAACTTTTTTCAGGCATTATTTTCACCCTCCATTCGATTTTTAATTTGAATCACATCTTTATCGCCACGACCAGATAAACAAACAACTATAATCTTTTCTTTTGATAGGTTTGGAGCTAATTTTATGAGGTGAGCTATTGCATGTGAACTTTCTAGGGCTGGAATAATCCCTTCTGTTCGAGAGAGTAAATGAAAAGCAGCGAGTGCTTCTTCATCGGTCACCGCAACATATTTTGCTCGTTTAATATCTGCTAGATAAGAATGTTCCGGACCAACACCAGGATAATCAAGTCCAGCTGAAATCGAATACGGCTCGATGACTTGACCGTCTTCATCTTGTAGTAAATACATCTTTGATCCATGGAGAATACCGACTTCGCCTTTTGTTAAAGTTGCTGCATGCTCACTTGTTTCTAGTCCCATTCCCGCTGCTTCCACACCAATTAGTTCGACAGTTGAATCATTAATGAACGGGGCAAATAAACCAATCGCATTACTACCTCCCCCAATACAGGCCATCGCAATATCAGGTAACTTTCCTTCTTTTGTTAAAATTTGTTGCCGCGTTTCTTTTCCAATCACACTTTGAAAATCACGAACCATTTCCGGATAAGGATGAGGTCCCAAAGCCGAACCTAAAATATAATGCGTATCCTCAATATTGGCTACCCAGTAACGTAAAGCCTCATTGACTGCATCCTTTAAAGTATTATTGCCAGCTTCGACACTTTTAACTTTTGCCCCTAAAAGTTCCATGCGAAAAACATTCAAAGCTTGACGTTCGACATCTAAAGCACCCATAAAAACTGTACATTCCATACCAAATAATGCAGCAGCGGTTGCGGTAGCAACACCATGTTGTCCAGCTCCCGTTTCAGCAATAATTTTCTTTTTCCCCATTTTCTTAGCTAGTAAGACTTGCCCTAAGGCATTGTTAATTTTATGGGCTCCCGTATGATTTAAATCTTCCCGTTTTAAATAGATTTTGGCGCCACCTAAATGCTTGGTTAGTTGTTCGGCTAAATATAAAGGTGTTTCACGTCCAACATAATCTTTTAAAATCGCAGCTAATTCTACTTGAAATCCTTCGTCTTTTTTTGATAATTCATAAGCTTCACTTAATTCTTTTAAGGCTTCCATCAACGTTTCTGGCACAAATTGACCACCATATTCGCCATAAAAGCCTTTTTCATCTGGTTGTTGGTACATCTTCTAACCCCTAACTGCCTGTATGAAGGCCTGAATTTTTTGAATATCTTTTACACCATTTGTTTCAACCGCACTTGAGACATCGACGCCATATGGTTGAAAATAATGAATCGCAGCTTGAACATTTTTAGCACTTAAACCACCGGCCACCCAAAACTGCTTTTGTTGCAATTGTTGTTGGGTCTTTCTTGCTACAACAGACCAATCAAAAACTTGACCATTGCCTCCAGCGTGCTGATGATGATTGCTCGGCGCATCGAGCAATAAACTGTTCGCGCGACTCCTCATAATTTGTTGCGATAAATCATTCGCTTGACCATCCAATGCTTGAATCAGCGGTACCGTTATAACTTGATTTATCATGCTTGGTATTTCACCGTGAATTTGGACAACATCAAGTTCAGCAATTTCGATGATGCGCTGTAAATCGACGAATGATGGTGAAACAAACACTCCCACTTTCTTGACATTTTCTGGAACATTTTGTGTAATCTTCCGCACACATTCCGGCGTCACCTGACGCTTGCTTGGGGCAAAAACAAAACCTAAATAATCGGCACCCGCAGCTACTGTCGCTTCCACGCTCGCTTGATTCATCAAGCCACAAATTTTAACTTTTGTCATAAGCGTTGAACCTGTAACCTTTCCGCAACTTGTGCCGGATTTTCAGCACGCATCAGCGTTTCTCCAACTAAAACGGCCTGATAATTTTTGGCAACTTTTGCCACATCAGCCGCTGTTTTAAATCCCGATTCACTAATATAAACTACGTCTTGTTTACTTGGCGCTAACGCGACACTTGTTTCAATCGTCACATCAAAGGTTTTTAAATTGCGGTTATTCACACCGATAATTTTGGCTCCCAATTGTTCCGCAATTGCCAGTTCTTTAGCATCATGCGTTTCGACTAAGACTTCTAAACCAAGTTTGGTCGCTTCTGCATAAAGCTCGTACAACTGCTCTAGTGACAAGGCCGCCACAATCAATAAAACAATACTTGCACCGGCATTTCGCGCTCGAATTAATTGCTTTTTGGAAATGATAAAGTCTTTGCATAAAATTGGAACAGCTACCACTTGACTGATCGCATGTAAATCATCGATAGAGCCTTTAAAAAAGACAGTATCAGTTAAAACGGAAATCGCACTCACTTTCGCTGCTTGATATTTTTGAGATTGTTCCAAAATATCAATTGTCGGTTGAATGTCCCCCTTTGAAGGTGAAGCACGTTTAATTTCACCGATTAAATGCATCCGCTCGGGCTTATTTTTGACCGTTTCATAAAAAGAAGCGCGTGGTCGGAACTCTTGCAACACTTCGTCTGGTAGTTGCGCAACTTCACGTGCTTTTTCTTGTAAGATTTTATCTAAAAAATTCATCGACTTCCTCCTATTTTTGCGCTTGTAGTAAGGCTTGTAATTTATCGAAAGCTGCACCAGATGCAATACAGGTTCGAGCCAAGGCAAATCCTTCCTCTAATGTTTTGACTTTTCCATTAGCGAAAAATCCTAGACCAGCATTCAAAACAACCGTTTCTAGATAAGGGGAGGCTTGATTGGTTAGGACGTTCTTTAAAATCTCTGCGTTTTGCTGTGCATCGCCTCCAAGAATTGCTGCTAATGGTAGTGGCTCAAAGCCATAGTCTGCTGGATTTAGAACAAATTCTTGCACCTGTCCCTTTTCTAACAGCGCACACTGGGTTACACCCGATAAATTCGCCTCGTCCATCCCAGAAGCACCATGTAAAACAATTGCACGCTTGCGTCCAAGTTGACCTAGGGTTGCCGCAGTATCAACGATTGTTTCACCCGCATAAGTTCCCATTAACTGTGTTTCTAGCTGTACCGGATTAATCAGTGGCCCTAACATATTAAAAATGGTCGGTGTCGCCAGTTCTTTACGGATTTTCATCACGGCTCGCATACTTGGATGCATGGCTGGCGCATACAAAAAAGCAATCCCAATTTCATTTAACCAAGCCGCTAGTTCCTCTGGTTTGGTTTCTAAACGTAATCCCAGCTGCTCTAAAGTATCCGCACTACCCGAACGGCTTGAAATACTACGGTTACCGTGCTTTGCCATGACAATCCCACCAGCAGCTAAGACAAAAGCAGCTGTTGTCGACACATTAAAACTGTTGGAATGATCACCACCCGTACCACAATTATCCATCGAATTTCGTGGTGTATTTGTCACACGTAGCGCATTTTTTTGCATGACTTTAGCAAAAGCCGAAAGCTCAGCTACACTCACACCCTTGTATTTTAAAGCGACTAATAAGGCACCTAATTGTCCTTCAGAAAATTCTTGCCTAAAAATCGATTCCGCAATTTGTTGCATCTCTTCAAAAGATAAATGTTGCCCTTGATATAATTGTTCGAATAATTGCTGCATTTAACTCGCCTCCACGACTTTCATAAAAGTATCAATCATGCGCTTTCCTTGTGGCGTTCCCAAAGATTCCGGATGAAATTGCAACCCAAAAACCGGATAATCTTGGTGCTCCACCGCCATAATCCCATCCGAACACTCGGCGGTTATTTTTAAGCAAGAGGGCAATGTTTCACGTTCAATAATATACGAATGGTAACGCATCACCGCAAGCTCGCCTTCAATTGATTGAAATAGACCAGATTTTTGATATTGAATCATCGATTGTTTTCCATGGACAATTCTCGGTGCTCGAATGACCTTGCCACCAAAAACCTCCCCTAAAGCTTGATGCCCCAGACAGATACCTAGAATCGGTTTCTCGCGGTACATTTGTTCAATTACCGTTGTCAGTAAGCCAGCTTCCTTTGGTAAACCCGGTCCTGGTGATAACACAATCCCTTGTGCTTTTTGTGCCACTGCTAATAAAGTTGGATCATCATTTCGTAAGACTGTGATTTCTACCTCGCCAAATTGTTGCACGAGATTATACGTAAATGAATCATAATTATCGACAAGTAAAATCATCTTTCTCCGACCTCCAATAATGTTTTAGCTTTTTGTAATGTTTCAAAATATTCAGCAGTTGGATCCGAATCGTAAACAATCCCAGCACCCGCTTGGACGTACGCTCGTTGATTTTTTAAGACGAGCGTACGAATACCAATTGCAAAATCCGCTTGATTGTCTTGCGAGAAATAACCGATGGCACCGGCATAGACACCACGTTTAACTGGTTCCCATTCGTAAATCCGTTGCATTGCTCGAATTTTTGGTGCTCCACTGACTGTCCCAGCTGGTAGCGTGGCTTTTAACGCATCCATCGCGGTTAAGCCTTTTTTTAATTTCCCCTCAACTAGGGAAACGATATGCATCACATAGCGATATCTTTCAATTACCATATAAAGTGGGACCGTCACACTGCCGACTTCAGCAATTCGACCAATATCGTTTCGTCCCAGGTCAATCAGCATCAAATGCTCCGCTCGTTCTTTTTCATCGACCAACAACTCTTGGGCTAATTGATTGTCTTCAGCTTTGGTTGCGCCCCGTTTACGCGTACCGGCAATTGGGTTTGTCATGACTTTCTGCCCCTTAACTTGCAATAAACTTTCGGGTGAAGAACCGATGACCTTCGTCCCTTCATTGAAATCTAAATAATACAAATAAGCTGACGGGTTCGAAAGGCGCAACTTACGATAATAATCAAAAGGATTTTGCTTAAATACCCCAGATAACCTTTGGGATGGCACAACTTGAAATAAATCACCGTGAGTAATGTATTCCTTGGCCTTATTGACCACTTCTTCAAATGCTTCTTGTGTAAAATGACTTGTAAAAGCTAATTTTTCTGGGAGAAGCGTCGTTTGTTCTTCTTTCGTCGGGGTTTGCAGTTCCCTTTCCAAGATGGCTAGCTGACTGTCCAGTTCCCCTTCCGCTCGTTGACTATAAGTATTTTCCACGACTAATGTCATCGCTTCTTTTTGGTGATCAAAAATAACAAAACTTTCAAAAATAAATAAATCAATATCTGGAATATTCAACTCATCCCGTGGAATCTCACCTAGATTTTCATAGCAAGCAATCACGTCATAGCCGATATAGCCAATGGCACCACCTTGAAAAGGCAGCTCTTCTCGTAATTGATTATCGGTTAAAACATATTGCTCGATTTCTTTTAACGGATCTTTCGTTGGGTACTCTTTTTTTTCAGCCGTCAAATGATTACAAACACTAAAAATTCCTGCTTGAAATTGAAGCTCAAAAACGGGATTAAAGGCGATCACTGAGTAACGACTTGATTCTTTCTCACGTGGAATACTTTCCAGCAAACATTTATTTTTTCCTCTAATTCGTAAAAAGGCTGATACTGGTGTGATGCAATCAGCATTGATTATTTTCGTTTTTCTCATGTTGACACTCCCCTTTGTTATTTATAAAAAAAAGCCCTCAAATCATCACAAAAATAGCAACGATTTGAGGGCGAAAATTCGCGGTACCACCTCAATTGATTTAGTCAAAAACCTAAATCCACTTAATCAGCTGCCCAACAGCAACCTTCCTCTATATCGGGAGTACCCGGAAATCTCCTACTCTATCTTCAAAGATTCATCTACTAAGCCCATTCATGTATCTCAATGTTTGTTTACTTCTCACCGACTGTAAACTCTCTGGAAACATTTTTTAGATTCATTACTCTTCTTAGTTTCGATTGATTATTTAATTTAAAACAACAAAAAAGCCCTCAACACGCCAAATAGCGTTGTTGAGGGCGATAACATTCACGGTGCCACCTCAAAAGAATGAACAAGTACTTCATTTTCTCAATCAAGTATCAAACAATACTCTTCCTCTGTAACGGGAGTACCCGGATAAAGCCTACTAGATTCAGCTTTTCAGCACGGAAGTCCATTTCATCTAAAGGATTTACTGATTCCCACCACCATCAGCTCGCTGTAAAATTCGCTCTAAATTACTTCTCTTCCGTCTTGCTTTTTAAGATTGAGTTTATATTACATGAGAATAAAATGAATGTCAACGATAAACACTCATTTATTTTTAATCTTGATTCATCAGTAGCTATTGATGAACAACTTCAAACTTTTCAAAAATAATCATCATTTCAGGATGATACGCGTAACCAACGATTTTGCCAACAGCGTCAAAAAACTCCATATGCTTTTCTTGCCAAGTTTCTAAGGTTAAATCTTCCCCTTCTAAACGGCAAATATCATACGTCATCTCATTGAATTTTAGTTTGATGACTTCGGTTGTTTGAATAATGCATTTTGGATTACCCGCAAAATCAGTCACAATCGAATAATCACCGACTTGCGGTTCTCTTTCATTTGTTAAGATATATTCTTCTTCAGCTGAACTCGTCGCACTTTTTTTTCCTTCCAAAACAAGCTGCAATAAATGCTCGGCTGATTGCTGGTCATGCCCGAAGTAAAAAGCTTCAAGATATCTTGTGTCTAATGCTTGATTTTGTTTCATTAAAAAATGGTTCCAATAAGATTCAATATTCATACTAATCCCCCTTTCAAACGTCATTCTTATTTTATCAGATTGGATGGCTTTCACAAAATCACAAGGTGAATTGATTCCAACTTTGCCAAAAAAGAAACAGAATTACACTAATTAAAATAACTGGAACGAGCACTTTCTTCCATTGAATCATCTTGATTTGAATCCAGTGATAAAACTGATCAAAACGAGCTTCTTGCGTACGATAAACAACATACATAATCATTAATGGTCCCATATAAATAAGATTGTAAATAACCATTAAACCAATGACCGTCCAATATGAAAAGCTTTGATTCATCAACCAACCAATAAAAGCAAAATACGGTAACGCTGTTGCTAACTCTGAAATTGTCGCACCTATGCCTAATAAAACTAATGCCAATGGTGAAACAGAACCTTTAATCGTCACTTTGACCTCTTCTTCTTTGGTACGACGAATCAGCCAAAAATAGCGAATTAAATATAAAATCAGACCCACGGCACCAATCAAAGTAATTATTGAAAGATACGGTGTCACGCTTGTTTTTATTTGATTCCATAACTGAATCAAAATATCTGATAAACTAAAATAAAATAACACTCCCCCTAAAAAATTAACGAATCCTGTCGTCAAAATAAAATACCAAATATCCCTTGGTTTCTTGACCAATCCTTGTAAAACAAATTGTTGTCCAATCGCCATTGGATTGAGACTATCAAAAGCACTTGTTGAAATCGTTACTAGTAAAACTTGCCACATCTTTTTTCCTCCTCTAAAATAAAAAAGCCAAGGGGCAACGATCAAATGATCATTACTCCTAGGCTTTTTTCCTACCGTGTACGCAGTGCGCGTTTTCTCTCGGACCAGACTAGTTAAACTACGGAACCCTAGAAAACTTTTTATTTAAGTCCCATCATTATAGCAACTCTAAATGGGAAGTCAAGGTGACTGTTTGAAAATAATTTTTGCCTTTTACAGTAATTCTTTTCTTAATGTTTCAACATCAATTGGAGATAAATATTTTGGCGCGATATCAAAAACGGTATAGGCACCAAATTGTTTTTCATTCGCTAAACGAACACACGCGCGCGCATAAGCGACAAGGACACTTGCGGTAAATTCTGGATTACTATCTAAGTGTAGGTTGTATTCAATCACTTGTTTGGTCGACTCGTTTGTCACACCTGTATGCAGTACAGTACCGCCATGTGGAGCTGCTTTGTGGTTTTTATTTAATTCTTCTTGTGAAATTACATGAATCGTTGTATCGTAATCGGCAAAATAATTCGGCATCGTCACGATTTCTTCGCGAATCGCCACTTCATCAGCTCCAGCTTCTAAAACAATAAAACATTCACGTAAATGTTTGTCACGTGTCGTTAATTCTAATTTTTCTCCTGCTTTAAGTCGTTCAATAATCTCCGTATTTGGAATGGTATATTGTGTGGCATCAGCAATGCCATCGATTCTTCTTAAAGCATCCGAATGGCCTTGGCTCACACCTTTCCCCCAGAAAGTATAGGTTTCTCCTTGCGGTAAGATACTTTGTGCGTAGAGGCGATTTAAACTAAAGAGCCCTGGATCCCAACCTGTTGAAATCACTGAAACCTGCTTATTTTCTTTAGCGATTTTATCGACTTTCGCAAAATGTTCTGGAATTTTTGCATGGGTATCGAAACTATCCACCGTGTTGAAATATTGCGTTATTTCTGGCGTTTGAACGGGTAAATCTGTTGCGGAACCACCGCATAAAATACAGACATCAATCTCACCTTTTTTTGCTAATAAATCATTCATGTGATATGCCGTTGCACCTTGTGTTTCAACCGTTTCAGGAGCTCTTCTTGTAAATACCCCAACTAAATTCATATCAGGGTTTTGTCTTAGTGCGAATTCAACACCTCGACCTAAATTTCCATAACCAATAATTGCGACTCTAATCATTTACTTCACTCCTTTTCGTTGAATAAAAAAAGTATACTACAATTATCATTCAAAAGACAAATTCAAGATAGAACCCATGTACTCTTATTAAATAAATAAGAAGACATGGGTTCATTTTTTAATTATTCACCACGGTGTTCAATCATTAAACCTTTTAAGAAATTACGTGCATAACGATCCCCACAAGGTTTGTAGTTACGATGACCTTCTTTACGTAAAATGGCACTGATTTCACCTTTTGAAACACGGACACCTGCTAAGTCTAAATAGTTAATAATATCATCACTCGTTAAACTTAAAGCGATTTTAACTTTTTTTAGCAATAGGTTATTGGCGTTGCCCTTATGCAATTCCATGACAGGCTCTTCGCCTTCGCGAGCACCACGTTGCGAGATAATTAAACCATTTAAAAAGCGTTCAAACTGCTCATCGGTCAACTCGACTTCGTATTCTTCATCATTTTTCTTAATTAACATTTCACGAAATTCTTCTTTTGTTACATCGACGCCACCAAATTTAAAAATCTTAACAACATCAGTATCTTTAATATCTAAGGCATAACGTAAACGTTTCAAGCGATCGTTATTATTCATTTATTGCACCTTCCATTTCTCATCTTATATTTTAACAAATTTTAACTGACAGTTCAAAAGCGAATTTACAGCTACATTGAGACATTTCCACTATGCAACTCTTCTTGACTCGATTCTAGAGGAAGCCAATCAATAAATTTTTTAAGGTGACGATCCCAGAATTCCCAATCGTGCCCACCTTCGTCTTCAATATAATCGATATCAATTGGTTTATTTTTAATCTCATGATAAAAATCACGGACATTTTCTAACAAGAAATCTTGTTTGCCGATTGGTAAATAAATTGAAGGCATCTCTACTTTTTTAGCAATTAACTGATCAATCAAATAATAGTAATCACGATCACTGTCTTTAATCGTCGAAACATCATTAAAAATCGCATCAAAAAAAGCCAAACTAAACATGCGACGGTCTGCTAATGACTGCGGATTATCCCAAAGCTGTGTTAAAAATGTTCCTGGAGAAAAAGCACCGATTCGACTAAATGTCTCATGATATTTAAGACCATTGACTAATGCTCCATAGCCACCCATCGATAACCCGGCAATAAAGGTATCTTCTCTTCGATTAGATAAAGGAAACATTTTACGTGTAAAAGCGACGAGCTCTTCAGCGATAAACTCGCCGTAATATTCATTTTTAAACGCTTGATCGATGTAAAAATTATTCTCACCTGCTGGCATAATTACCGCTAAGTTTTTCTCTAACGCCCAACGTTTGATGCGCGTTTCATTCAGATAATCATTATGGTCACCGACTGCGCCATGTAATAAATATAACGTTTTCAACGGTTGATCGGATTTCATCGGGATGATGGCATTAAATGTTACCGCCCGGGTTAACTTTTTGGATACAAAATTTACTTGAACTAAAGACATGTTGAAACC
>DXBN01000183.1 GCA_019116505.1 Candidatus Enterococcus avicola
TCAAATACGATTCGTATCACAATTTTATCGAGAGAACGAGAAATTCAAATTATGCGTTTAGTGGGTGCAAAAAATGGTTATATTCGCTGGCCTTTCTTCTTAGAAGGTGGGTGGATTGGTTTACTAGGAGCCATTCTTCCAATCGGGTTGATTATTTTTGGTTATCCAGAAGTTTATCGGGTATTAAATCCTGTCTTGTTACGTTCAAACTATAGCTTATTACAACCAGGACAATTTATGATACAAATCAGTGCAATTCTTGCAGTATTAGGTATCTTAATTGGTTCATTAGGCTCAGTTATTTCAATGCGACGTTTCTTAAAAGTATAATTTCTTGAAAAGCAGCTGCTAGTCAGTTGCTTTTTTTTTTGCCTAAGTAAAGGAAAATATGGAATAATCATAGACAATTAAAATCAAGTATGTAAAAATAATTAGAAAGAATCGAATGAGCAGGAGGGTGTACTATGGATAAATCAATTAACAAGTTAGACAAAAATATACCGTATGCTTTTTTTATCGTCGCTGTGTTATTCGCTGTCTTGGCTTTTGTTTGGAATTCACCGATAGAAATCTGGCAAGGTAGTCGAGTCATTTTAACCGCTCCCAGCAATCTCATTACCGATTATTTTGAAATTGCCAACGTCGGTGCAGCATTTATGAATGTCGCTTTAATGATCTTTCAAGCCATTTTTGTTGTAAAAGTCAGTAAAGCACCAATGACTGGTATGATTGTGACAGCTATTTTTACAGTCATTGGATTTTCGTTTTTTGGAAAAAACTTGTACAATTCCACTTCGATTATTATTGGTGTCTATCTTTCTTTTAAATTTTCAAAAACACCTTTTGATTGGGTACCACTTGCTTTATTTGGTACAGCCTTAGGGCCGTTAGTTAGTGTTGTTTCTTTTGGTTTTTCTTTGCCTACTATCATAGGAATTGTTTTAGGAAATCTAGTCGGGATCGTTGCTGGTTTTTTTATACCAATCTTGTCTCAACATTTTGTCAAATTTCATCAAGGATTTAGTTTATACAATATTGGATTTACAGCGGGGATGATTGCGTCTTTTTTTATGGCTATTTTTCAAAGTTTCGGGTTGAAAGTTACACCTGTTTATCTTGTCTCCAAAGGCCATAATTTAACGATGAGTCTTTTTTTAATTCTCTTTTTTGGTTTTGTTTTTTTCCTTGGGTGGTCACTTAATGATTATTCGATGAAGGGGTTTTCCCTACTTTTAAAACAATCTGGGCGAGGTGGCTCTGATTATTTTTCCGATTTCGATCGTGGGATTGTTCTAATGAATATGTCTCTACTAGGATTGATTAGTACGACTTACGTTTTAGCTGTCGGTGGCGAATTAAATGGACCGTCAATAGGAGGGATTTTCACGGTTTTTGGCTTTGGAGCCGTAGGGAAACATCTTAAAAATGTCCTGCCGATTTTAATTGGTGTTTTTATTGTTGGACATTTTAGTGTGCACGATGTTAGCTCGACCGCAGCGATTTTAGCGGCCTTATTTGGTACAACGTTAGCACCAATTAGTGGTTATTACGGGCCGGTGTATGGGTGTTTAGCCGGAGGAATTTTTATTATGTTTACGACAAATAGCGTAGCGCAATTGCATGCTGGGATGAATCTATATAACAACGGTTTCGCAGGCGGCTTTGTTGCGGCAGTAATGGCGCCTATTTTAGAGAAATCCGTAAATGGCACCCCGAAGGGAAAGAAGAAAAGTGCTTTCGATTGACAAATGAAAATTTAATTAGTATACTCATGAAAATCAAAAGAATAGCAATCGCGATGAATTGGTAGAGTATATTACTTGATGTATAAAAGAGAGGACCTAGTTGGTGGGATAGGTCTATACGGTTGTAATAGAAGTGCACCAAAGAGCAGTTTGATCGAATGAAGTAGACCAAGCCGGAAGTTCCCGTTATCGAACTAGAGTATGTCAGTACTCGAATTTGAGTTGGGAGTAATCCTAAACAGAGTGGAACCGTGAAAGTACGCCTTTTGCCTCTGTATATGTAAATATACAGAGGCAAAAGGTTTTTTTTTGATTAAAAAAAGGAGGAATTTTTTATGTTATACAATAATATTATTGAGGCAGTTGGGAAAACACCGTTAATTAAGGTAGAAAATACCGAGGCTAACATGGCTGATATTTATGTGAAAGTAGAAAGTTTTAATCCCGGTGGTAGCGTGAAAGACCGTGCAGCATATTATATGATTAAATCGGCCGCAGAAAAAGGCTTAATTAAACAAGGGGACACGATTATCGAAGCTACAAGTGGGAATATGGGGATTTCACTATCAATGATTGGTGCAGCTTTAGGTTACAAGATGGTCATCGTAATGCCGGATACAATGAGTCTTGAGCGTCGTAAAATGATTACAGCGTATGGTGCAGAACTGGTCTTAACTCCAGGTAGCAAAGGAATGTTGGGTTCGATTGAAAAAGCACAAGAGCTAGCCGCAGAAAAAGGCTATTTTGTTATTAATCAATTTAAAAATATGGCAAATTTTCAAGCTCATTTGGAAACAACTGGAGTGGAGATTTATGACGATTTAAATGGTGAATTGGATGCCTTTGTAGCAGGTGTTGGAACTGGGGGAACAGTTAGTGGGATTGGAAGTTTCTTAAAGAGCAAAAATCCGGCCATTCAAATTATTGCAATACAGCCCGATAAATCCCCTGTCTTAACTGGCGGAAATCCTGGACCACACGGGATTCAAGGCATAGGTGCCAATTTTGTACCTGAAATTTACAAAGCAGAGGTAATTGATGAAGTTTTATCAATGGACCAAGAAACTGCCTATGCTGCTAGTCGTGAATTAGGTAAAAAAGCAGGTATTTTAGTCGGTATGTCTGCTGGTGGAAATTTTGCAGCAGCTAAAATCATTGCCAAACGCTTAGGCGCCGGTAAAAAAGTTGTAACGATTTTACCAGATACTGGGGAAAGATATTTATCAACGATTTTGTTTGACGAAGAATAAGAGGTGTATCATGTTTAAGTTTTTCAAAAAACAAGCTCAAGTCGTTTTAGACAAAGACCCGGCTACGGAGAGCTTGTGGGACGTGTTGTTAACCTCACCGAGTGTGAAGGCTATGGCCTATTATCGAATGGCCCATCGTTTATATTTGAATAACAAAAAGATTCTGGCTAAAATGCTAGCCACTCGTGCAAGAAAAATCACAGGCATTGAAATTCATCCAGGTGCTACGATTGGTGAAAATTTATTTATTGATCATGGGATGGGTGTAGTGATTGGTCAAACGGCTAAGATTGGAAATAATGTAACGCTTTATCATCAAGTGACGCTTGGTGGGGTGAGTGGTACCCGTGGTGAAAAAAGACATCCAACGATTGAAGATGACGTCATGATTGGAGCTGGAGCAAAAATTTTGGGAAATGTCACCGTTGGTCGTGGTGCGAAAATTGGTGCCAATGCGGTTGTTATCCGAGATGTTCCACCTTATGCAACGGCTGTAGGAATTCCTGCAAAAGTTATCTCAAAAAAAGTAACGCCTTCTTATATGTACGTCATTTAATGAATATATGACAAATGAGTGAAATGGTAAAAATTAACCGATTCACTCATTTTTTTTGCTTAGTGTGGGAAACTCTTGAGAATTTAACTAATTCTAATTTCAAATGGAATGTTAAAATGTTATTATGGAAACAACTAGTAAAAAATAAATAATTTTTCAGAATAAGGGGTTTCAAAATGAGAAAACATTTTACAAGATTTACAATGTTAGGTTTGCTGATGATTTTGGCAGGCTGCGCAAGTTGGATTGATCGTGGAGAATCAATTACGGTGGTAGGTTCGTCTGCTTTACAACCTTTAGCTGAAACCGCAGCGGAGTCTTTTCAAACAAATAATCCAGGCCGTTTTATTAACGTTCAAGGTGGCGGAAGTGGAACGGGTTTAAGTCAAGTTCAAGCTGGGGCTGTGCAGATTGGAAATTCAGATGTTTTTGCTGAAGAGAAAAATGGTGTGGATGCAGACCTATTAGTTAGTCATAAAGTTGCAACTGTTGGCATCACGCCAATTGTTAATAATAATGTAGGTATTACGAATCTGGCTTTAGAAGATTTACGTGATATTTTCACTGGGAAAATTACCAATTGGAAAGAAGTAGGGGGGAAAGACCAAAAAATTGTCTTACTGAACCGAGCAAATGGTAGTGGAACTCGTAATACGTTTGAACGTTGGGTCTTAGATGGTCAAACTGTGAAACAATCCCAAGAACAAGATTCAAGTGGAATGGTGCGTCAAATTGTTGCTGATACTCCAGGAGCAATTAGTTATGTTTCTTTTTCATATGTAACGGATGAAATTACACCTGTCAGCATCGATGGTGTGGCACCAACGGATGAAAATGTTATGACGAATGAGTGGGTTATTTGGTCGTATGAGCATATGTATACGAAAGGGGAAGCAACAGGCTTAACGAAAGAATTTATTGAGTATGTTTTATCGGATGAAATTCAAAATACGGTGGTTGGAAAATTAGGTTACATTCCAATTTCAAAAATGCAAGTACAAAGAGACTGGCAAGGAAACGTGATTGAGTAGTCTTTACATAAAATTTACAATCTTCACAATAAATTTGCGAAACGTTAAAATAAAATTGACGTCCAGCAAGTAGACTAGTCGAAGATAGAATGAAAGATTTGAGGAGGCAATCTCTTGGAAGATGTAAAAAAGGTATTAACCCAGAAATCAAAAAAGGCAAAATTAGAGCAACGCGGGAAAATAATTAGTTTCTTCAGTATTTTCATTATTGTTGCCGTTGTGGTTTCTATTTTTTATTTTGTAGCAAGCAAAGGTTTAGCAACGTTCTTTGTTGATAAAGTAAATTTTTTTGATTTTTTATTCGGAACAAAATGGAATCCTAGCCAAGTAGGCGAAAATGGGCAACCACTTGTTGGAGCGTTACCGATGATTATCGGTTCTTTTTTAGTGACATTTTTATCTGCGATTGTGGCAACGCCGTTTGCGATTGGGGCAGCAGTTTTTATGGTAGAAATCTCACCGAAGCAAGGACAAAAAATCTTGCAACCAGTTATCGAATTGCTTGTCGGAATCCCTTCAGTAGTATATGGTTTTATTGGTTTATCTGTTATTGTACCAGCTGTGCGCGCGGTCTTCGGTGGAACAGGTTTTGGTATTTTAGCTGGAACTTTTGTCTTATTTATTATGATTTTACCGACAGTTACAACGATGACGGTGGATGCTTTAAAGAGTGTCCCTCGTCATTATCGTGAGGCATCACTGGCTTTAGGTGCAACACGTTGGCAAACAACTTATAAAGTGGTCTTGCGAGCGGCTGTACCTGGAATATTAACAGCAGTTGTTTTCGGAATGGCTCGTGCTTTTGGTGAAGCGTTGGCGATTCAAATGGTTATCGGTAATGCAGCATTACTCCCGACGAGTTTGGTGACACCAGCATCAACTTTAACGTCTATTTTAACAATGGGTATTGGTAATACAATTATGGGCTCAGTTGAAAATAACGTTTTATGGTCATTAGCATTGATACTACTATTTATGTCACTGGTGTTTAATATTATTATCCGAGTAATTGGTAAGAAAGGAAGATTAAATTAATGAATGCAAAAAGAGCAGATAAAATCGCAACTGGTGTCTTATATACGGTTGCAGGCATTATCGTTTTAATCTTAGCTTCTTTATTACTATATATCTTAGCACGAGGCTTGCCGCATATTTCTTGGGAATTTTTAACTCAACCATCGAAAGCATATGAAACAGGCGGTGGGATAGGAGTCCAGCTATTCAACTCCTTTTACTTATTGTTTGTCACAATGGTGATTAGTTTTCCAATTTCTTTGGGTGCAGGTATTTACTTGGCTGAATATGCCAAGAAAAATTGGATTACAGACTTGATTCGTACAGCAATTGAAATTTTAAGTTCATTACCTTCAGTTGTTGTCGGTTTGTTCGGTTTCTTAGTTTTCGTTATTCAATTTGGTTATGGCTTCTCGATTTTATCAGGTGCTTTAGCTTTAACATTTTTTAACTTACCTCTATTGACAAGAAACGTCGAAGAATCATTAAAAGCCGTTCACTTTACGCAACGTGAAGCGGGATTAGCTTTAGGTTTATCGCGTTGGGAAACGGTCTTGCGCGTTATTGTTCCAGAAGCGACACCAGGAATTTTAACAGGAGTGATTTTGAGTTCTGGAAGAATTTTTGGTGAAGCAGCAGCGTTGATTTATACGGCTGGGCAAAGTGCACCAGCCTTAGATTTTACGAATTGGAATCCTTTCAGTGTTTCAAGTCCGATTGGTTTATTCCGTCAAGCAGAGACCTTAGCTGTTCACATTTTGAAAATCAATACAGAAGGAACAATGCCAGATGGTTCGGCGGTTTCAGCAGGAGCTTCCGCTGTCTTGATTATTGCTGTATTAGTCTTTAACTTTAGTGCACGTGCGATTGGGAAAAGACTGCATAAAAAATTAACTTCGGCTTAAGGGGATTACAATGGAAAAATATAATTGGGATGAACGTAATATTATTACGATGGATCAAAAAGATGTTATTCTACATACCAATGATTTACATGTTTGGTATGGTGATAATGAAGCAATTAAAGGTGTTGATTTACAATTTGAAAAAAATAAAGTTACGGCTTTAATTGGTCCTTCAGGTTGTGGAAAATCAACTTATTTACGTTCATTGAATCGTATGAATGATGAAATTGCTAATACAAAAGTTACTGGTGAAATTGTTTATAAAGGGGTCAACATTAACTCTTCAGAAATCGATGTTTTTGAAGCCCGTAAACGGATTGGTATGGTTTTCCAACGTCCAAATCCATTTAGTAAATCAATCTATGAAAATATTACTTTTGCTTTAAAACGTCACGGGGAAAAAGATAAACATAAATTGGATGAAATTGTTGAAACGAGCTTAAAACAAGCGGCGCTTTGGGA
>DXBN01000022.1 GCA_019116505.1 Candidatus Enterococcus avicola
AAGCTGATCCATGCTTAAAGTAAATATAAAAAATTTTCAGTGAATTTGTGTGGCTGGGGCCGCCTCGCTACGCTCCCGGCTGGCCCCAACCACACACCCCAGCACTTTAAACTAGCTATCAAAGTATAAAAAAGAACTCCACCTTTAAGATAGAGTTCCAAGGACCATCAACACTATTTGACAAAGTCCCAAAAAAGACTGAAACAAAATAAAAAGAGTTGCAGGAACCAATCTTGGTTTCTGTAACTCTTTTTGTTAAACAAAGATAGCTTTGTTTTCTACCCCTACATAATAATATCTCATTAATATAATTTTTAGCTACACTAAAAGTAATGTGAAATTGTCTATTACGCCTCACCCATCAATTCCATAGCACGATTAAGTACATTCTTTCCATTCATCATCCCATAGTCTTGCATTGCGATTACTTCCACTGGAATATCAAATTTTTTCTTAAGCTCATTAAGAGTATAACGAACTTGAGGTCCTAATAACAATACATCCGGATGATTTGAAGCAACTTTATCATCTACCTCAGAAATTGAAATTGCAAAAATGTCGTAATTTTTTCCTTGAGCTTCCGCTTCGTTTTGCATCTTAGTTACTAACATACTTGTAGACATTCCTGCCGCACAAGCCAAAATGATCACTTTATCTGCCATTATTTGCCTCCATCTAAAAACATATTTAACCAATGCCTTGTAAATCAATATCTAAAAACTCATAAGAAATCTCCATTACTAGAAATAACATTTTTAAACCAATAGTAACTTTTTTTAGGTATTCGTTTCATATCTTTTAAATCATGATTAGTTCTATTAACAAAAACCATTCCATAACGCTTGTCAACATTTCCAGAAGAGCTTGGAATATCTATTAATCCCCAGCCTAGATATCCCATAACATCAACGCCGTCTTCTCTTACAGCGTCTTTCAACGCTTGGATATGCTCGCGATGGTATGAAATACGATAATCATCCTGGATAAGATGATTTCCATCCCACTCTTCGCGAACCCCAATCCCATTTTCAATTGGAAATACTGGTAATCCACTTTCATTATATATTGTTGTTAAGACCGTTCGAAATCCAACTGGATCAATTTGCCAATTCCATTCATTTGATTGTAAATATGGATTAGAAACGGCACCAGTTATTCCATAAAAATTTGGACAAGTATTAACTGGAATTTTAGTACTATCTAAAGTTGCAGTAGAGTAATAACTAAAACTTAAAAAGTCACTTGAACATCTTCTGATTATTTTCATCTCGTCAGGATCAAATAAATCACTTAGTCCTTTGGATTCCATGTACGTCAAAACTTCATTAGAATATCTGCCCGACGTAAATAATTTAATCAAGTTAGTGTTAACAAATTCATTAAACTTACGAGCAATTGCAATATCATTCGGCAAGGAACTATGTGGATAAAATTCCTGATAAGCTAGCATACCTCCAATTTGAAGATCTTGATGAACATCATGAATATAATTAGCCATTGCCGCATGACACGTAATTACATGTTGCTGAATCTGGTACAAGTCTCTGATACTCTTATTACCTACGTAACCACTAATTTCAAAAGCATCTGGAATCGAATAAAGATTTTGCTCATTAAACGTAATCCAATATTTCACCCTGTCACCGAAACGATCTACCATCTCTTTTCCGTAACGTATAAAGGCTTTAACAACATAATCACTTACAAATCCATTGTATTTTTCCGCTAAATGTAGAGGCATATCAAAGTGATAAAGACAAATCATTGGGGTAATATTTGCGTCAATTAAATTATCAATTAGACGACTATAAAACTGAATCCCCTCTTCATTAAACTTTCCATCCCCATCAGGACAAACGCGACTCCAAGATATTTGAAAACGATAAAAGTTCATACCCATATCCTTCATCAGTTCAATGTCTTCAGGATATCTATGATACTCATCAATTGCAGTTTGCCAATCGGACGAATTTTTACCTGCCGGACGTTTATCATAAACTGATTTTCCTTTTCCGCCCTCATCAAAAGCTCCTTCCGTTTGCATGCTTGATGTTGAATTTCCCCAAAAGAATCCTTTCTTTAATTCTGTCATCTACTCTTTCTCCTTCATCATCGCTCATCTAATTTTTATTACCGTACTTAATGAGATAGTTATAGGCCGCCCCATACAGATTAGCACTTGCATTAAACTTAGCGATACGGACATCTGGCCTTACTTTCGCAATAGTAACATTCATCATAATTTTTTCTATTTCAATATCAAGGTCATGAGGTAATTCCCTATTTTGTGAAATTCCCCCACCAATTACGATACAATTTGGATCCAAACTATATTGAATATTAAAGATAAGTTTTGCTAAAGTAAATAACATCTTATTTATTTCTTTTTTTGCAATAATATCCCCTTTTTTGGCTTGCTCATATAATTGGTATCCTTCAGAAATTTCTTCATTACCCTTTACTTTCTGATACCTTTTTATTGCATTTACTATTGTTCCATTCGTACTGACTGTATTTTTATTGTCAGTCAGCATATAACCGAACTCACCACTTAAAAGATGTGGTCCATGTCTTAATTGCCTATTTAAAACAACTGCACCACCAATACCTGTCCCAACAACAAGCATTACTATATCTTTTTCACCAGCAGCAACGCCTACTTTCATTTCAGCAAGTAAAGCACAATTGGCATCATTTTCAATAGTGACGGGCAACTTAAATAGTTTTTCAAGTTCACTAACAATATCAAAATTATGAATATAAGGTATTGCACTAGCGCCTTCTATTACCCCAGTTTTACAATTAACAGAACCTGGACTTGAAATGCCAACACCAACAATTCCATAATGTATCTTCATTTTTTCCGTAGCTTCAGTAACAATTTTATAGAATTCCTCAAGTCTAGTGGGTGTTTTAATTTTATACTGATGTTCAACTTGCTGTTTCTCATTAAAAACGCCTACCTTAATGCTCGTTCCACCAATATCAATTACACCAATTTTCAAAGTGACACCTCTCTTGAATAACATGATACACAAACGAAATATGTGTTAAACCCTATCAAAATTATTAAGCTTATTCTAGTAAATCATCTTTAAAGATTCCATTCACTACTGCTGATCCATCTCTTTCTTAAGCAATTAATGAATTAACCACTTTAGAATTAGCTGAATATATGTCATATTAGACCACGAGAACCACTCACGAGTATATTGATGAGGATCATCAATGTGTATTCCTTCATGACTTTGTTCAGTACCATCAGTAGTCATAGCAATCATCTGTGCTTGCGCAGCTTGGACGCTTTTTGATTGCGAAATTAATCCTTGCATTGCAATACTAATTGGCCACACATATTTTTCCGGCGTGTGTGCACTTCCTATACCACTCAAAACTTTACCACTGTAAAAATATGGATTTTTATCACTTAAAATAAAGCGTTGAGTTTGTTTATATAATTCATCACTTTCATTAATATAGCCTAAAAACGGTAGTGATAATAAGCTAGGTACATTTGCATCATCCATAAAATTAGCATGACCTAATCCGTCAACCTCATAAGCAAAACCCAGTTCACCTGAAGGTAAAGATTTAATCGCATATTTTTTAATTCCTGCCTGAATTTCTAAAATCATTTGGTCGATATCTGAACGAAGGCTATTTTTATCTATCGGAATATACTTTCTCACGCTCCGAAGAACACTGACAGCAAACATATTACTTGGAACTAGATACCCATACTTACATGCATCATCGCTAGGCCGAAACCCATTCCAAATCATTCCCGTATATGAAACCTTAGTCCCGCGTCCATCACGACTAAGACTATCACTTGGAGGACAATTTACACGATTAAAATAATAACTAGATTTTTCATGATTTTGTTCCTTTTGAAAAACATTTATAATTATACGTAACGTTTTCCAGAAAGATTCATCCCATACTGTATTATCACCTGATGCTTCAAAATATTTGACAGCGAGAAAAATTGGAGCACATAATGAATCCACTTCGAACTTACGTTCCCAAACCCAATCAGAGACTGGAATGTCTGTATCATCATCACTCCAGTGCGCTCCGCTAGCACTTAAATTAAATGCATTCGCATAAGGGTCAATCTGAACATACTTCAATTCTTGTCTCAATGTTCCTTTAATTAATTCATCTAAACCATTGATATTATCAAGTAACTCAATGTATGGAAGGACTTGGAAAGTTGCATCCCTTAACCACATTGCTGGAATATCCCCAGTAGCAATAAAGACGTGTTGATCATCAATTATAGTAGTTGCCCTACTTAACACATCCACAATATTTTTTTGAAAAAGCTTTTCCATTTGTTTAGTTGGCAACTTTTTTGTTTGTGAATATTCCTTAAGTTGCTTAACGAGTGGACTTAATTCCAAAATAATTGTCACTCCCTTACATTAATTAGGCATCTCAAAATAGAAACCATAAGTCCGAATCTCCCCTGCCTTCAATGAATCAATATCAATCTTCGAAATTGAACTAGCAAGCGAATCTTTTGGTTGATCGTTCAAGTTTAACAACATTACATTTGCTTTTTGCCCAAGATAAATAGTCCCTGGGTTTTCTACAGTACTATTTTCTGGGTTATATACCCTAACCACTAAGCCTTTTAAATCCCGTGTTAAAGTCATTGCCGAAATGACTATTTCGGGTGCCTGAACATCCACGAGTTGGCAATGTGAGAGTTGATAATTATTTTTATTAATTGGGAAATACTGAATTGGACTAGTAAAACGATCATAATCTTGTTGTTGATAATAAATATCACGAGAAACCAATTCTTGATAATTTGTTTGAAGTTGTGCTGGTTTATATTCTTGTTCTAATTCGATTGCACCACAGAAATGTCTTTTCCCTGTTAACTGACTATCTGGAGTTGGAACATACTTTGACTGTAGCCCAGAAGCAGACCCTGGACGACGAAGAAGATCAGGCCGACCCAAAAAACCAACTCCGCGAAATAATGTTATGCCCAGAATCACATTTTGTGTACCATAAACTTGAAAATCTTTTTCTCCGCCACCTAAAAAGCTCCAACTATGTGCATCATCATGCACATTTGCAAAATGAATCATTGGACGTAAAGCAGTTGGCTCTTCACGATAACCGATTTCTTTCCAATTTTTCAAATGAATATCAGAATTATCACGTATAATTGTTCCGAAAGGTGTATCAGAATAACTCTTAGAAGTTGTAACATCAGTATGAATTAACAACCTCATTCGATGATCTAGTGCTGTATTATCTATTTTTAAATCAAATTCAATAACGGGCTTATTTGTTAATTTTAAATCTAACGTGTAAGCTATATTAGCACTACGTTTTCGATTTGATCGTTCTTTCAAATCGAAAGGTATTTTCCACTGTCCTTTGATAGTTAAAGTGCGTAAACATTTTCCCTGTTTTGCGATCACATCAGAATTAGCAAAGTCAAGCTCATTAATCCAATCTTTATGGGCAGGTGAGTAATCATAAGTATCACCCTCATCTCCACCATCCTCAATTGTAAGAAAATCTTGATAAAGCGTGCCTGTTCGTAAATCTGTTAAATTTAACTGTTGGTCTAAATATTCTAATTTAAAATAATTATTTTTAATTTCATTAGCCATCAAACTCATCGGGACCAAATTGCTCTCTGAGTCAACTATTTTTAATCCAATCCAATCTGTGGCAGGAATTTTTAGCGTAAATGATACAGTTGTTTCATAATATTCTTCGGGCACATGATCAGATTGTTCATACCTAATCTCACCAACGTCAACTTTTTTTTGATCAACAACGTCAAAGTCAAGTTCTTCTCCAGCTAATGTTAGTATTCTAAATCCAGAGTTTTTAGTTGCTAGTTTAATAGTTCTAACAGAATCACTCATAATTGGGCGAGCGTTCCATAAGATTACATCAACTTTATCAGGTATATTTGTACCTAATTTACGTAAAAGATATGCTTCTAAGGCGTCAACCATCTGTAGTGCCACAAGCCCACGTTGTTTAATATCTTGATTGGTTTCATCACTATTACAACCACCCGAAGAATCATGTGCTTGTCCGCGAGCAACTGCTCGCCAAATCTGCCCCACTAAACCTTCTTTAGGTTTTAATCCTTGATAACTAGCCACCGACATCAATGGTTCAACGATATAAGTCATGCGACGTTCAAGTTCATCATAAATTTGCTTAAGATCCGCACGGGAAGAATAAATTCCTCGATGGATTTTTGAAGTACTTGGATCTACAAATTCTCCAGAATATATAGGTAATTGCTTCTCTTTTTCTAAATCCTTGAAAAATTCGTGATATGTGCTTTCCTTCAAAATATACATATCTTGTTCTGAGTTAGCAGCATCAATTCTTTGCTTTAAATTAAAATCAACTGGTCTCTGATCTCCACCTACCGGTAGTACAGTAATGTCACTATCTGTATCGCTACTAATTTTATCAAGCAATTTTGAATAATCATCTGATGTCATAAGTTCAGTTCCTACTGGATAACCATTTCGCAAATTGCAAACAAGCACCTTTGATTCATCTTCACTCGACCAATAAAAATAGCGTGCTGCTTTTTCTGCTGGCATTCCTCTCCAAAAAATAGCATTAACAATATCAAAACCATTATAAATTTTTGGCATATCTTTTCCTTGTCCAAAGGAATCAGGTAAATAACCAATGCGCATTGAACCACCTAAGCTATCTCCAAATGCTATTCCCTGTTGTAAATTACGCACAATAGATTCCCCAGACGTAACCATTTCGTCAATTTGTGTGAACCAAGGACCAATAAAAAGTCTCCCAGCTCTAACAAACTTTTCTACTTCTGGACGCATTTCTGGTTCAGAAGTCAAATAGTCATCTATAATGGAGAGCTGTCCATCCAACAAATAATAATCAACTTTATTTTCATCAAGAGCTCGCAACACTTCATCCATATGATAAGCAAACTGCACCCGTGCATGTTGTCGGGTAAAATACCACTCAAAATCCCAATGTGTATGGGCAATAACATGAACTTTTTTAGTCAATACAATACCTCTTTCTTTATAATCATTAACATCTTTTGCCTAAGCTTCTTCTTTTGCTAATTCTTGACGTTCTTGAGCACGTTCAGCTTTACGGTTTAAGATTACAAATGGTGAATATAAAATAGTATCAAGAATAACTAATACTACAGTAAGCACAACTGGACTAGTATGGAACGCCCCAGTTAGCCAAGTACTAAAGAAGATCGGCTCACTTCCAGAGTTTAGGACAACTAATGGCACTACCCAGCCAATCTTAGTGACAACATATGAAATAACCGCGTTGAGTAATGGTACGAATACCCAAGGAATAAACATAATCGGATTTAATACAATTGGAAGTCCAAATATAATTGGTTCATTTATCCCAAAACATCCAGGAATAAAACCTAATTTTGCAACTTTATTTTCCTTTTCACCCTTTTTAGTAAAAATTAACATGGCAATCAATAAGCCGAATGTAGCACCCGAACCACCAATCATCGCATAGACATTAGTCATTGTGTTAGGGGCTACCATAATACCATCAAAGCTTTGTGTTGCTGCATATTTTGCACATTGTTCTAAATAAATTGGAAGCCAAAATGCAGAAACAACACCCCACACAATATTGAAACCATGGAGACCAAGGAACCAAAATATTTGTTCAACTAATATAACAGCAATAATAGCTGGTAACCCTGTACCAACAGATTTTAGAGGTGCTACAAGTACAGTTGAAATCATTTCAAGTACAGATGGGTAACCTAAACTCTGAATAACAATTCGAATTATTCCCCATAAAAGTAAATCAACAGCAATAGGAATCAATGCGGCAAAAGAATCAAAAATATTCTGTGGTACACTTTCAGGCATTTTAATCTTAATTTTTGAATGTGATAATTTCGCATAAATATATACTGAAACCATACCAACAATCAATCCAGTGAACATTCCTCCATAATCAAAGAAGTTTGTTGGAAATCCTGCAATAATTTTTGCCTTTGAATCTGTATAATTAACATTGTTCGGAACCATGATAAAAAAAGATGTTAAAGCTAAAATAGTTGCAAGGAAAACATTTATATCTGGATTTTTCTGTTTCAGTTCGTTTGCATAGGAATAAGCAGATGATAAAACTACTATAATACCAATTATGCCAATTGTTGCTAAATTAAGAAAACCAAATAAATCTGAAATACTTTTTAAGATTGGACTTGTTAAATGCTGATTTTTGATCAATTGATCAAGCTGCATCTTAATAACGTTTGAAAAAGAACCAACGATAGTGAAAGGAATCGTTCTAATGAATGCATTTTTAATTGCTTGCATAACAGCATTCTGTTGCACCCAACCCGAAGCCTTTAATATGACATCTTGAAATTTCTGTACATTTAATTTCATAATCACAACT
>DXBN01000023.1 GCA_019116505.1 Candidatus Enterococcus avicola
CCATTGCAATTGGCTTGCAGTAAAATTAAAAGGGTGCTGGGATGGTCAACGCCATCTCAGCTTTTTTTTGAGGATGGGGCTAGCGCTCTATAAATAGCCTTTAATTCAAACGGCATTTCTAGAGCTGTCACTCGGAAATAAGCTATCTTTCGATAAAAATCCAAGAACGATTTTTTCGTAAGCTTTGCTTATTTCTCGTGCCAAAACGCTCTAGAAATAGCCTCTAATATACAGAAATGGAGTGGTTTTTATGTTGATTATTCGTCAAGTTGAAGTTTATGCACCCGATTTTTTGGGGACGATGGATGTTTTAATTGTTAATGATAAAATTGTTGCAATGGAAGATGAATTAACTGGTGGATTTGAGGAGTTAGCGATTGAAGAAATTGATGGCCGAGGTCAAATTTTAACACCCGGGTTCATTGATGGACACTTCCATATTTTAGGTGGTGGTGGTGAAAATGGATATCATAATCGTACACCGGAAGTGACATTAAGCCAATTAACAACAGCTGGTGTAACAACGGTTGTTGGATGTCTTGGTACCGATGGTGTGGGTCGTGATATGACGGCCTTAATTAGTAAAGCACGTGGGTTAGAGGCAGAAGGGATTTCGACCTACATTTATGACGGATCGTATCGTTTACCTATTGAACCTGTGACCGATTCAATCATTAAAGATTTCTTGACGATTGATAAAATTATCGGTGTGGGCGAATTAGCGATTGCCGATCATCGTTCGTCACAACCAACTTTGAATGAGTTTACTCGTACCGTAGCTGATGCACGGGTTGGCGGCATGTTATCCGGAAAAGCTGGGATTGCCAATATTCATTTAGGCGATGGCAAAGATCGATTAAAGCTTATCCATCAAACGATTGAAGAGACCGATATTCCGATTAGTCAATTTTGGCCAACCCATGCTAACCGAACACAAGAGGTCTTTGAAGCTTGTCTAACTTTTGCTAAGCAAGGTGGCGTGATTGATTTTACTGGCAGTGAAAATCCTGATTTTTGGGAAAAGACCGATGGTGAAGTCCGTTTTAGTAAAGCTTTAAAACGTGTATTAGAGGAAGGGATAAGTTTAGATAACTTTACAATGACTTCTGATGGACAAGGAAGTTTGCCTTATTTTAATGAGCAAAATGAGTTTATTGGTATGGGAGTCGGCAGTTCAAAATCACTACTTGTTGGGATTAAAGAAGCTGTTTTTAAAGAAAGTATTCCCTTAGAAATTGTGTTACGTGCAGTGACTTGCAATCCAGCTCGCGTTTTAAAACTTGAGCATAAAGGTTCTTTAGCTGTCGGAAAAGATGCCGATCTTTGTTTATTAGATAAAGAGACGTTAGATATTCGTACCGTGATTGCTAAAGGCCAAGTGATGATTGAAGAAAAAGCAGTCAAAGTTTGGGGAACCTTTGAACAATTAAATCGATAAAAAAGAAAGAAGTCTGATGAGTGTCGGACTTCTTTTTTTATGTTTACAGGAGCTTTTTTAACGACTAGTCAAATGATTCTATGCTAGGTAAAAGTAGTTATCAAAATGAGGGATGAGAAGTGAAGAGTGTTTTAATTATCAAATATATTGAAAAGCGTGGAATAGTTGTTTTATCAACGGTATTTAGCGCTTTTTTTGTTTAAAAATCTTTTTTGAAATGAATAATAAAGTTTTTAATATACGTAAAAACAAACAATAACGAAACAAATATGAATAAATATGCATTTTATCCTTGATTTTAGTAAAAATATACGTATAGTATAGATTAACAAAGATTACAGGAGGAATGAAAAATGGTTATTAGTAATACTGAGATTAAGAAAGTGGTTCTTGCTTATTCTGGTGGTTTGGATACATCAATTATGATTACATGGTTGAAAGAAAATTATAATAATTGTGAAGTGATTGCCGTTACAGGAAATGTCGGACAAGATGCAGAACTTGATGGCTTGGAAGAAAAAGCGTTAAAAACAGGCGCATCAAAATTATACATTGAAGATTTACAGCGAGAATTTGTCGAGGATTATATTTTCCCTTCACTAAAAGCTGGTGCCGTTTATGAAAATAGTTACTTATTAGGTACCTCATTTGCCCGTCCAATTATTGGCAAACGTTTAGTAGAAATTGCTTTAGCGGAAGGCGCCGATGCGATTTGTCATGGTTGTACTGGAAAAGGCAATGACCAAGTTCGTTTTGAACTGGCAGTTAAAGCTTTTGCGCCTAAAATGAAAATTATTGCACCATGGCGGACTTGGGAATTAAAATCACGTGAAGATGAGATTGAATACGCGGAAAAACATCAAATTCCTTTAAAAATTACAAGAGAAACAAATTATTCAAAAGACATGAACTTATGGCATTTATCGCATGAAGGTTTAGATTTAGAAGATCCAGCTAATGAACCAAAATACGATCAAATTTTAGAATTGAGTGTTTCACCAGAAAATGCACCCGATCGCCCAACTTATGTAACACTGTCATTTGAAAAGGGAATTCCCGTAGCCTTAGATGGCAAAAAAATGGCGGGTGTTGAATTAATCAAAGCTTTGAACAAAATTGGTGGAGCCAACGGGATTGGTATTATTGATATTGTTGAAAACCGTTTAGTCGGTATGAAATCTCGTGGGGTTTATGAGACACCAGGTGGTACGATTTTATACCATGCGCACAAAGCTTTAGAAACGTTGTGTTTAGACAAAGAAACCCAACATTTTAAACAAGGTGTTTCAAATAAATTTGCTGAACTTGTCTATAACGGTTTATGGTTTACGCCATTACGTGAATCATTAAGTGCCTTTGTTGATCAAACGCAACAAACAGTCACAGGAGAAGTGAAGTTGAAATTGTATAAAGGAAATATCAGCAATGTTAGCTTGACCTCACCTTATTCACTTTATAACGAAGAATTCGCTTCATTTGGTGAAGATGAAGTCTATAATCAAGCCGATGCAGCAGGTTTCATCAATTTATTCGGTCTACCAATCACGGTTCAGGCGTTATTAAACAAGGTTGGTGAGTAAGATGGCGAAAATGTGGGCCGGACGTTTTAAAAAAGAAATTGATGAACGCGTCAATGATTTTAATTCTTCGATTCGCTTTGATCAACGAATGTACAAGCACGATATTTTTGGCAGTATCGCTCACGCCACGATGCTGGGTGAACAAGGGATTATTCCACAAGAAGAAGCAAAAAAAATCATCACAGGCTTAGAAGAAATTTTAATTGCATTAGAAACGGGCAAGCTAGCTATCGATCCAACAGCCGAAGATATTCATATGTTTGTTGAGGCGACTTTGACTGAGAAACTTGGAGAAAGTGGCAAGCGACTACATACGGCTCGTAGTCGTAACGATCAAGTTGCGCTTGATTTACGTTTTTATTTAAAAGATGAAACAACGACAGTCATCGAATTAACGAAAAATCTGATTCAAGTTTTTTGTAATTTAGCTAAAGAACACACTGAAACCGTCATGACGGGCTACACTCATTTACAAAGAGCTCAACCAATTACCTTTGCTCATCATTTGATGGCTTATGTGCAAATGTTCTTACGAGATACTGAACGTCTCGCAGAAAGTCAAAAACGGATGGATAGCATGCCTTTAGGAAGCGGTGCTTTAGCGGGAACGACTTATGATATCCATCGCCAAAAAGTCGCAGAACTTTTAGGCTTTGCAGATGTGACCCAAAATAGTTTAGATGCTGTTTCTGATCGTGACTTTGCGATTGAATTGACGAGTGATTTGGCGATCTTAATGATGCATTTATCCCGTTTTTGCGAAGAAATTATTTTGTGGTGTTCATGGGAATTTAAATTTATTGAGCTAGATGATGCGTATGCAACGGGCTCAAGCATTATGCCACAAAAGAAAAATCCAGATATTGCTGAGTTAATTCGTGGTAAAACAGGTCGCGTGATTGGTGATCTAGTGACATTACTAACGATGATGAAAGGTTTACCACTGGCGTACAACAAAGATATGCAAGAAGATAAAGAAGCGGTCTTTGATGCTCTTGATACAGCTAAACTTTGCTTAACGACATTAGCACCAATGGTTGAAACAATGACGGTTCTAAAAGAAAATATGCGTCAAGCAGCCGCGAAAGGTTTCATTAATGCGACCGATTGTGCCGATTATCTTGTTAAAAAAGGCATGGCTTTTCGTGACGCCTATCAAATAACCGGTCAGTTAGTTGCTCAATGTATTGATGAAAATACTACTTTAGAAAAATTAAATTTGGCAAGTTATCAAGCGCTTAGTCCGTTATTTACGGAAGACATTTATCAAGCAATCGACTTAATTACTTGTGTGAATGAACGAAAAGTTGATGGCGGACCTGCAAAGACTGCTGTCGAGCAACAAATCAAAGTGGCACTGGAAAAAATTTAAAAAGGGGCCAGAAGTAAATGAAAATAAAGGTTTATATTGATGGGCAAGAAGGGACAACGGGCCTTGAAATTGTTGAACGTCTAGAAAAAAGATCCGACTTGGAACTTTTAAAAATAGATTCAGCACTACGTAAAGATCCCAAAGAACGTCAACGACTGATGAATCAATCGGATTACACGTTTCTTTGTTTACCGGATCTAGCAGCGATTGAAGCGGTCGCTCTAATTGAAAATCCAGCGGTTAAAGTGATCGATGCTTCAACGGCTCATCGGACGCATGTCGATTGGGCCTATGGTTTTCCAGAATTATCGAATAGTCATCGACAAAACATTCAAACATCGAAACGAGTGGCAGTTCCCGGGTGCTATGCGAGTGGTTTCGCAGCACTTGTTTATCCGTTGGTTACGGCAGGGATTATGCCCAATGACTATCCGATTGTTTGTCACGCAACGAGTGGTTACAGTGGTGGTGGCAAACAAACGATTCAAGCTTATGAAGAGGCCAATCGGTCGATTGAATACGATGCGCCAAGGTTATATGCTTTGGAACAAGAGCATAAACATTTAAAAGAAATGCAAGCTATCTCACGGTTAGCCTATCCACCGATCTTTAATCCGGTAATTGCCGATTATTATCAAGGAATGGCCGTCGCGATTCCCTTGCATACACGATTACTTGGAGAAAAGAAAAGTGTACAACAGCTGCAAGATTTTTTTGAAAATTACTATCAAGATCAAGCCTTTATTAAAGTACAACCGCCACTAGCGACTGGGTTTTTAGCTACAAATGGTGTGGTAGCATCGAATGAGCTAGAAATTTTTATTTCCGGACATGAGGAACAAATTTTACTCGTTGCTCGTCTAGATAATTTAGGCAAAGGAGCTTCTGGTGCGGCTGTTCAATGTTTGAACTTGATGATGGGAATTGATGAAACAACATCACTGATTTAGGAAGTGATAAAGGGGGAAACAAAGGTTGTTAACAAAAGAATTTAATTATAAAGTCGTTCCCAATGGGGTTTGTGCGGCCGAAGGTTTTTTGGCGTCAGGGGTTCATTGTGGATTACGCAAAAATAAAAACAAACCAGATTTAGCTTTGATTTATAGTGAGAATCTTTGCCAAGCTGCGGCAGTTTATACACAAAATAAAGTCAAAGGGGCACCGATATATGTGACCCAAAAGCATTTAGGAAATAACCAAGCACAAGCGATTATTGTCAATAGCGGCAATGCCAATACGTGTAACGCCAATGGGGAAAAAGATGCGAAAACAATGTGTCAAACGATTGCCGCACAGTTAGATATTGAGGAAGGTGATGTGGTCGTTGCTTCAACAGGAATTATCGGTCAACCATTACCGATTGATTTAATTAGTGCAGCGGCATCAGAATTAAAAAATCAATTAAGCCGTGAGGGCAACACTCAAGCGGCAGCGGCGATTTTAACAACGGATACGTGTCAAAAGGAATACGCCCTATCAATAGAAATTGCTGGAAAAACGGTTCGAATTGGTGGAATTTCAAAAGGGAGTGGGATGATTCATCCAAACATGGCTACCATGCTTTGTTTTGTGACAACCGATGTCGCAATTGAGGCAGCCTTACTACAAGAAACTTTAAGAGCGGTAACGGATGAAACGTTTAATATGGTTTCGGTTGATGGTGATACTTCAACCAATGATATGGTGACGGTTCTGGCCTCTGGTTTAGCCGAAAACCCACTGATTACAGATTGTCAGTCCGCTGAATATCAAATCTTTATTCAAGGTTTGTATGTTGTTTTAAGAGAACTCTCACGTAAAATTGCTCAAGATGGTGAAGGTGCCTCAAAATTATTGGAATGCCAAGTGACTGGTGCAAAAGATAAAGCAACAGCTCGTCTGATTGCTAAAAGTGTCATTACTTCAAGCCTCGTTAAAAGTGCAATGTTTGGGCAAGATCCGAACTGGGGCAGAATTTTATGTGCGATTGGTTACAGTGAAGGTGATTTTTCGATTGAAAATGTTCAAGTCGATTTAGCTTCCGTTAAAGGGCGTGCGACCGTTTGTTTGAACGGCTCACACATACCTTTTGATGTCGCTCAACTGGAGGATATTTTGACTGAAGATGAAATATTCATCTATGTTGATTTAGGTCAAGGACAAGCTAAAGCAACGGCTTGGGGCTGTGATCTAACTTATGATTATGTCAAAATTAATGCCGACTATCATACATAGGAAATAAGCGAGGTGCAGGAAATGATATCAGATAAATTACGCGCTGAAATCTTAATGGACGCGTTGCCTTATATTCAAAAATATAACAATAAAATTGTGGTCGTCAAATATGGGGGCAATGCGATGACGAGTGAAGCATTGAAAGATGCCGTTATGGCAGATATTGTTTTACTTTCTTTAATTGGGATTAAAGTCGTATTGGTTCACGGTGGGGGGCCAGAAATTAATGAACAGCTTCAAAAAATTGGCAAAGAGAGTCATTTTGTGGATGGGCTACGCTACACCGATCAAGAGACGATGGATGTCGTTCAAATGGTCTTAGCAGGTAAGGTTAATAAAAATTTGGTCGCACATTTGGAAAAAAGTGGTGGGAAAGCGATTGGTCTTTGTGGGATTGATGGTTCAATGATTCAAGCTGAGAAAAAAATTAGTAGTGTCGATCTTGGGTTTGTTGGAACGATAACAAATGTTGATGTGACTCCGATTATCAATGCCCTTGATCATGGTTATATTCCAGTTATTTCGACGATTGGAATTGGTGAAGATAAACAGACGTATAATATTAATGCCGATACGGCGGCTGCTAAAATTGCAGCTACACTCCAAGCAGAAAATTTAATTTTAATGTCGGATATTAAAGGCGTTCTACGCGATCAAACAGATGAAAATACCTTAATTCCACTCGTTCAAGTCAGTGAAGTGCCAAGTCTAGTCAAGCAAGGGATTATTAGTGGTGGTATGATACCGAAAATTGAATGTTGTGTTGAAGCGATTCGCCGAGGAGTCAAACGTTCAATTATTATTGATGGCCGCACGCCGCATTCGATATTAATTGAGTTGTTATCAAAAGAAGGAATTGGAACAATGTTTTCTTAAAAAGGAGGGAGTCAATGTCCGTACAAACACAAACACAACAATACGTGATGCATACTTATGCTCGAAAACCAGTCACCTTAGTTAAAGGTCAAGGAGCAATTGTTTACGATGAATCCGGCAAACAATACTTTGATTTTAGTAGTGGAATTGGAGTCAATTCACTTGGTTATAGTGATCCGGATTGGAGCTTGGCAATTGCTAAACAAAGTCAGACTTTGCAACATACGTCCAATTTATACTATACACAACCGATGGCACAATTAGCTGAAATCTTATGTCAGAGAACCAATTATGCAAAAGTTTTCTTTGGAAATTCTGGTGCAGAAGCCAATGAAGGTGCAATTAAATTGGCTCGTAAATATAGTTTTGACCGTTATGGAGAATCCGCCCAACGTTATAAAATTTTAACCTTGAAAGACTCGTTTCACGGTCGGACGGTTACGACTTTATCAGCAACCGGTCAAGATGTTTTCCATCAATCTTTTGATCCTTTCACACCTGGTTTTGATTATGTGGCAGCCAATGATTTAGCTGATTTAACAAATAAACTTGATGATCAAGTTTGTGCGGTGATGATTGAATTCATTCAAGGTGAAGGTGGCATTCATTTACTAGACAAAGTGTATGTTCAAACGTTATTTGAGCTTTGTGCAGCCAAAGATATCTTAGTGATTGCAGATGAAGTTCAAACAGGAATTGGCCGAACAGGCAGACTGTTGGCCAACGAACATTATCAAGTCCAACCAGATATCAGCACTTTAGCTAAAGGCTTAGGTGGCGGCCTTCCAATTGGTGCGGTATTATGTAATGAGAAATTAGCCGATGTCTTTCAGCCAGGGGATCATGCCACAACCTTTGGTGGCAATCCAGTTGTTTGTGCAGGTGCGCAAGTGGTTTTAGATAAACTAACACCACAAGTACTGGAAAGCATTCAACAAAAAGAACAGCTAATACGACAACATCTAGAAAAAATGCCAGAAGTAAAAAAAATCGATGGCATTGGCTTGATGTTGGGTATTCAATTGCAAAGTAAAACGGCAACAGAAGTAATCGATGCTTGCTTGGAAGAAGGTTTAATTGTACTTTCAGCCCAAGAAAAAATTCGTTTATTACCCCCACTAACAATTAATGATGAGGAACTTAAACAAGGATTAGCGATTTTAGCCAAAGTTTTAGCAGATTAATGAAGGAGTGAGTCGATGAACCATTTATTAAAAATGCTCGATTTATCAAAAGAAGAAATTATCGAGTTATTAAATTTAGCCGATCAATTAAAATATGAAAAAGCCAATAATATTCCACATCCTCATTTGACGGGTAAAACGTTAGCGATGATTTTTGAAAAATCATCAACGAGAACACGCGTCTCTTTTGAAGTGGGTATGTATCAATTAGGCGGACATCCTTTATTTTTAAGCTCGAATGATTTACAAATGGGACGAGGGGAACCGATTCAAGATACCGCACGTGTACTTTCGCGTTATTGCGATGGTATTATGATCCGGACATTTGGCCATGCGATTGTCGAAGAATTAGCCGAATATAGCAGTGTTCCAGTGATTAATGGCTTAACTGATTTTTCACATCCTTGCCAAATTTTCGCTGATTTATTAACGATTCGTGAATACAAAGGTTCGTTTGAAGGTTTAAAAGTTTGTTTTATTGGGGATCCAAATAATATGGCAAACTCGTTAATCGTCGGAGCTTTAAAATTAGGCATGCGTTTTTCATTAGCTTCACCAGAAGGTTATAGTTTGCATCCTGAAATTGCGGATTTTGTTGCGGGAAATCCTGATTTTGAACAAACAACCGATGTCTTAGAAGCAGCTAAAGCAGCGGATGTCGTGATTACCGATGTTTGGGCGTCGATGGGCGATGAAGCAGAAGTTGAAGAACGTAAAAAAGCTTTTGCGAACTATCAAATTAATCGTCAAGTCATGGACACAGCCGATGAGGATGCGATTGTTTTACATTGTTTACCTGCCCATCGTGAAGAAGAGATTACAACGGAAATTTTTGAAAAATATGCCCATGTAATTTTTGATGAAGCTGAAAATCGACTACATGCGCAAAAAGCGATTTTAGTGAAGTTGATGGCACCTTAAAAAGGGTGTAGAAAAGTTGTTTTAATCTGAAAAATTTTTCGAATGAAACCAATTTTTAATTGACAAGTTTATCTGTGTACCAAAACAAAAATAGGACTGCGACATTAGCTGCAGTCCTATTTTTTTAGTTTCGTTAGGTCAAAGACAAGTACTTCATCAATGGGAGTGACATTTGATTGGTCCCGATACTCGCTTGCAGCTGACTCAAATAAAACGAAAAGATTCTCCTTTTCTACTACGATTTGTTCCATGTAAGGAGGAAAGTCTATTGATGAGGAAAAATCTTCTTCCTTGTAAGAAATAGGGTCTTTCTCAAGATCATTTTTCAAGAAAAAAAGTTGTGAGTCCGTCTCGCCATAGGATTGAGAGAAAAGAATTTGATTTTTGAAGAAAGAAACTCCTTGAATCTTTTCAACGATTTCTACTTTTTCTTTTTTTGAATCAATACCACGTGTCTCTTCAGGATTATTTTGTTTTGCCTGGTGAGGAAGTCCGCTATTATCTAAAGGGTAACTAACGAGAGTACCTTCTTTATCCTTTTTAAAATGACCAACAATCAAGTTGCTTTCATGATAAGCTAAAAAAGAAGCTTTTGGTAAATCTTTTAACGGAATTTCATAACGATAGGCAAGCGGCTGTTTTGCATGCTCAAAATCATATTCTTTGATTTGTTTGACTGAAAATGCTGCGATTTTTGCTTTTTCATCGGCTGTTTCGGTTGTTAGCCACAAGTTATTACTGATCGGATCATAGGCAAGGCCCCCAGCATGTGCCAAATCAGGAAGAACAATTGTCTTTTTATGTGATCCAGAATGTTTATCTAAGACATAAATAACGGAATTGTACTTTTTATCAGCGCTATAGGCTGAAATAAAAAGGAAATCGTTCGAAAATGCCAAACCTTGAGGAATCATGTTCTCTGCGTTCGTAGGCTTATGTGTTTTGACGTCCATGGTGAGTGTATTTTCTAAATCAGGAATTTTGTATTGAGTCTTTGGTATTAAGCTAGTAGATAAATGCGGGTATTGCTCTTTGAATACTAGAGAATAGTTTGTAGAGATAGCCTGAATCCACTGCCAAGAAGCGTAAAAAATAATTATTAAAAGTAGTAAGAAGAATGCATAACGAGAGCGAATTATTTTTTTTATGGTCACAAAAAAACCTCCTTTGTATTATGAATTGTACTAAACTTACGCTTATAAGGGAACTAAAAGAATAGAAAGTTTGTAACTTGATACAAATCAATTCATAAAATTTGATACGACGGTAGACTACTAGTAAGAAGAAAGTAGGGATAAAAATGACAACAAATTTTAAAAACTTTGTCGCAGAAAATTTTGCAGAGTTAGATAAATACTCCAAAACAATTGCGAAAGTCCATGGTAAAAATCATCCTGAATTATTAGAAGTACGAGAAGTGTTTTTAGCGATGCAAGAAAAAGTTCAACATGGCGCAACGAAAGATGATTTAGCACCAGAAATCAACCAGTTAAGAACACTAACGAGTGACTATCAAGTACCTGCGGATGGTTGCCAAGCTTATCAAAAAACCTATCAAATGTTTCAAGCATTAGACGAATCTTTTCAAAACTAAAACAACCGAGAACATGCTTGTTAAAAAGTCTGTTCTCGGTTGTTTTTAGTTTATTAGAAAGCTTGTGGATTTTCTGCACGCAAATCAAGGTGTTTGAGATAACGCCAACGAGAAATACCAAAAAGAATCAGTTGTAATGTTAAATAAACGGTAATAATGATTAAAAAATAGTGCCATATATTAACTTGAACTAATTGGACGATTCCCCAAAAGGCGACGGCTGAATGACAAGTTGCTACAAGCATCGGTAAGAAATACATTGTAACTAATTGCTTCGTCACAATTTGATGCCGAAGTTTTGGCGGGAGACCAATTTGATAGAGGCTACGATGGAAACGGCCTTCTTTATCTAAATCACCAAATAAACGGAAGTAAAGAATCGAAGAAGCAAATAAAAAGAAAACACCGCCGATAAGTAATCCAATCATTAAAATAAAACCATTGGCTTGTCTTTTTTTGAGTACAGTATTGTAAAGGGACTCGAATTCAAAGAAATCTTGGTAAAGTTTATTCCAAGCACTCTCATCGAGATCTTGATCGTAATGTTTATCCAAATTAGCCTCGAATTCAGCTTTCTTTTGATTTAAGTTGGCGATAATTTGATTATTGAGCGCACTTTGATCATCCCAATTTGGATAATCAATTAATTGATAAATATCGGGGAAAATGGGAATCTCTTTATTTTTCTTCATTTCCATCACAACGGCATCAGGTGCGATGACGGTATTTTGATAATAAATTAATGCAAAGTTAGTCGGAACTTCTTTTAGGGAAAAAGCTTGATCGCTAAATTCTAAAAAGACCGTCTCTGTTTGACTGTGTTTTCGAATGCGTGCACCTTCATTTAAGTTGGCTGCTGTCTGTAGTAATTGATTTTCTTCAGGGTTCAATGTTTCTAGACCTAATTGTTTCGCTACTCGATTATAACTGGAAGCAGAAATCAAAGAGACATAGTCAAACTCGTTTTCATTTTCATCTAAAAGTCCGATAGAATAACTCTCAATTTTTTCATAAGTGGGATGATAACCAGCTGATTGCAAATCGTTAAAAATCTCTTTACCCATTTTGATAATGGGTTGTTCATTTTCAGACAGAGTGGCTTGACTAGAAGTATGGCGAATTAAAAAAGCAACTGGTAAATTGTTCCGTGTATTTGCTTGGGTGCTACCTAAACTGGCCGTCACTGAAACACCAACAAGTGCGACAGCTGCCGTACAAGTAATGAGTGAAAATAAATTAGCATTCTCTTTTCCACGATAAGCACCCGTTGCAGCTAATAATAAGTTTTTGCCTTGCCAGTAGTTTGTTTGTTTTTGTTTCCATAAATAATAGTAGACGCTGACTTGATGAAAAAATAAAAAAGTCGCTGCAACCGTGAAAAAGACACAAGAAAATAGCACAAAGAGGTTACTGTTATTAATCGATTTTACAAAGTAGATAAGAGAACCGTAACCTAAAATTAAACAAGAAAAAGCAAGAATCA